>JAWRKJ010000166.1:0-6308 GCA_040307025.1 Desulfovibrionaceae bacterium
CCCCCCCCCCCCCCCCCCCCCCCCCCCCCCCCCCCCCCCCCCCCCCCCCCCCCCCCCCCCGCCGGAGGCATCTTCTCCCCTACTCCCGCGCCCGCGCCCGCGAACGGGGCAACACGGCGTTGAGCACGACGCCGGCCACGCCGGCCAGGCCGATGCCTTCCAGGTGGATGCCGCCAAAGGAAAAGGCCATCTTGCCCATGCCAAGCACGATGATGAGCGCCACGATGACCATGTTGCGCGGCTCCATGAGATCGGCCCCTTCCCGCACCAGGGAGTTGAGGCCGACGACCATGATGGTGCCGAAGAGGAGCAGCATGATGCCGCCCATGGCCGGGGTGGGGATGGTCTGGAGCAGGGCCCCGAGCTTGCCGACAAAGGCCAGGCAAATGGCCGTGACAGCAGCCCAGGTCATGAGCCCCGGATTGTAGATCCTGGTCAGGGCCACGGCGCCGGTGACCTCGGCGTAGGTGGTAAGCGGCGGCCCGCCCAGACAGCCGGCCAGGGCCGTGGCCACGCCGTCGCCCAGAAGCGAACGGTGGATGCCGGGTTTTTCGAGGTAGTTGCGTCCGGTCACCTGGCCGATGGCCAGCACGCCGCCGAAATGCTCGATGATGGGAGCGATGGCCACGGGTACGATGACCAGGATGGCATCCAGCGAGAAGGTCGGGCCCGTGAACCGGGGCACGGCGAACCAGGGCGCGGCCGCAACCGGGGAGAAATCCACAATGCCGAGGATGAGGCTCAGGGCGTAGCCGGCGGCGATGCCGGAAAGAATGGGCACGAGCTTCAGCAGTCCCCGGCCCCGGATGGCCACGAGCACCGTGACCGCCAGGCTGAAAAGGGACACGCTCAGGGCCAAGGGCTCGGGAAACAGCACATTGGCCCCGTCGCCGGTCTTGCCCATGGCCATGAATACCCCGACCGGGGCCAGGATGAGCCCGATGACCATGATGACCGGGCCGGTGACGATGGTGGGGAGGATACGCGCGAGCACATCCACGCCGCGCAGCCGGATCAGCGCCGCGACCAAGCCGTAAACCAGCCCCACCGCGGCCAGGCCGCCCATGGTGGCCGGCACGCCGTAGGTTTTGACGCAAAACATGATGGGCGCGATGAACGCGAACGAGGACCCGAGAAAGATCGGGATGCGAAAGCCGGTCAGGACCTGGTAGAGCAGCGTGCCGCAGCCGGCGCAAAATAGCGCCACGTTGGGATCGAGGCCGGTGAGAAGCGGCACCAGAACCAAGGCGCCGAAAGCCACGAACAACATCTGGGCGCCCACGGGAAAATCCCGCAGGCGCAACTGGTAATCCGAACCGCTCCGCTCGGCCATGGAAAACTCCTTGGCAGGACGCCCTACTTGGTGCCGAAGATCTTGTCCCCGGCATCGCCGAGGCCGGGCAGGATATAGCCGTGCTCGTTGAGGCGTTCGTCGATGGCCGCCGTGTAGACGGCCACGTCCGGATGCTCGCGTTCGAGCCTGGCCAGGCCTTCCGGGGCGCAGACCAGAAACAGCCCCTTGATGTGGTGGCAACCGGCTTCCTTGAGCAGATTGATGGTGGCGATGAGCGTGCCGCCGGTGGCCAGCATGGGATCGAGGATGAGTGCGTGGCGCTTGTGGATCTTTTTGGCCAGCTTCACGTAGTAGCGCACCGGGGCGAGCGTGTCCTCGTCGCGGTACATGCCGACCACGCTCACCTTGGCGCCGGGCACCATGTCCAACACGCCGTCCATCATGCCGAGTCCGGCGCGCAGGACAGGCACCACGGTGATCATCTTGCCGGCAATACGGTCCACGGTCACCGGACCGGCCCAGCCGTTGATGGTCACGGGCTCGGTGGACAGGTCCTTGGTGGCTTCATAGGTGAGAAGGCGGGCGATTTCGCTGGTGAGATCCCGGAACTGCTTGGTGTCGAGGCCGTTTTGACGCAGGATACCGAGTTTATGGCGCACCAAAGGATGATCGACAACGGTGACCGGCATGGCGGGCTCCCGGCGTTGGGGTTTCAGGCGGAAACGGCGCCGGGCGTCAGCCCCGGGTCGGGCCCGGTTGTGGCAGACAGGCAGGGGCCGGGTCAAGACTCCGGGGGGCCCCGGAAAACGGGGCCCTCCCGGTCCGACAGACAACGGCCGTGGCGGATCAGCCGGCCTTGAGCTCCTCGACCACCCGGCGCAGTTCCCCGGCCTGGACCGTCAGCTCCTCCACGGCCTGGGCCGCCTGGCCCATGGCCTGGGCGGTATCGCCCGAAATACGGTTGATGTCCTCCACGGCCCGGTTGATCTCCTCACTGGCTGCGGATTGTTGTTCCGAAGCCGTGGCAATGGAGCGCACCTGATCCGCGGATTCCTCCACGATGGTGACGATTTCCGTAAGCATCGCGCCCGAGCGGCCGGCCAGGGCCGTGGCCTGGCCCACGGCCTTGGCCGCGCTTTCCATGCCCTTGACGTTGGCCGAGGCGCCGGACTGGATGGCCCGCACCACCTGTCCCACCTCGCTCGTGGCGGACATGGTCTTTTCGGCGAGCTTTCTGACTTCGTCGGCCACCACGGCGAAGCCGCGTCCGGCCTCGCCGGCCCGAGCCGCCTCGATGGCGGCGTTTAGGGCCAGCAGGTTGGTCTGGTCGGCGATATCGGAAATGACCTCGATAATCTGGCCGATACCTTGAGCCTGGCGGCCAAGGTCGTCCATGTTGGTCTTGAGCGTTTCGGCCTGGCTCTGGACCGCGCCGATGGCCTCCACGAGCTGACCGACCACGGTCGCGCCGTCCTGGGCCTTGCGCTTGGCGGCGTCGGAGCCCTCGGCCGCCTCGGAGGCGTTTTTCGCCACTTCGAGCACGGTGGCGTTCATTTCCTCCATGGCCGTGGCGGTTTCGCCGGCGTGCTGGCGCTGGAGATCCGCCCCTTCCCGCGACTGGGCCACCTGGGAGGACAGCTGTTCCGAGGCGCTGGCCACGCCCTGGGCCACGTCCTCGATACGGGCGGCGGCGTCGAGCCGGCCCCTGTGCTGGGCCGCGGCCGCCTCGGCCTTGGCCTGTTCCGCCTCGGCCACGGCCGCCTTGGCCCGTTCGGCCTCTTCGGTGGCCTCGCGTCCCTTGGCCTCGGCCTGGCCGATCATGTCCTTGAGATTGGCGACCATGGTGCGCAGGGCCTGGGCCAGCACTCCGGTCTCGTCCTGCTGGTCGATGGAAAGTGTCTGGGAGAAATCGCCCTCGGCCACATGCTCGGCATAGCCGGCGGCCAGGCGGATGGGCCGCACGATGGAAGCCGAAACGATCCACAAGGCACCGATGGCGAGGAGGGTCACGCCGAGGCCCACCCCGACCTGCCACATCCCGTTTTCCCGGGCCCGGTCGGCGAGCTGGGTATCCAGGGCCTTGGCCTCGGCCATGACGATGGAGGTCGGGACCCGGATGAACACGGCCCAGGGCTTGCCGGTGTGGCCGAGCTGGATCGGCGCGAACACCCGCATGTAGCCCGTCGCGTCATTGACCGCCACGGAAATGGACCCGCTTTGGACATTGTGGATGATTTCGTCGGCGTTTTCCCGGAAAAACTGTCGCACGGGCTGGCCGATCTCCTTGGGATCGTCGCTGCTGGCCACCACCAGCCCCATGTTGCTGATGATGCGCACCTGGCCCTGGCCGCCGTAGAGTCCCTTGTCCACGTCCCGGGCCAGCTCCTGCATGAAGCCCAGGCGCAGGTCGGTGCCGGCCAGGCCCAGCCACTTGCCGTTTTTCTTGACCGGGGCATTGATGGTGGCCAGCCAGTCCTGCTTGCCCTGAATGATGTAGGGCAGCGGATCGAGCACGATTTCCTTGCCCGTGGCCCGCGAGCCGAGATACCAGGCGCCCTTGCCCACGCCGTTGGCGTTGATGGCCGTGTTCTCGTAATCGACCAGGGCCTGCCGGGCGATCTTGCCCCTCTCGTCCCGGTTCCAGTACGGGATGAACCGGCCCGTGGCGTCATACCCGTCCTTGGCATCGCCGGCGAAGTCCTTGTCCCGGCCGTCCAGGGCATTGGGCTCCCAGGCCGAATAGGCGCCCAGGTACTTGGGATTGTTCTCCAGGACATTGAGCAGGATGTCGTTGAGGATGTCGCGGACCGGATTGGTGAACCCTTGTTTGGCCGACAGCGTTTCCATGTGGTCGCGCACCACCTCGAACACCTTGGCCATGGTGCGGGCGGTGTCCAGGTTGTCCTGGAGGGCACTTTGGATGCTGGCGGCCTGGGCCTGAGCCACGGCCCCCAGATTCTGCCCGGCCTGCTCCCTCAGGAGCTTGCCGACGCGTTCGGAGACGAAATCCTGTGTTTTCTTCGCCGAAATGAGCCCGTACACGACGAGGAGGGCTGCCGTTACCAACAGACAAGCTCCGGCCGACAAGGCAATTTTCAGCTGGATGGATTTGAGGCGCATGGGCAATCTCCTTCGGTTCTTTGTTCCTGCCAGCTGGGGGAATTGTCCTGATCGCCCGCGACACGGGCGAACAATGACGCCAGCCAAATGCCGTGGCCGGCGTCCCGCCGCTTGCTCTCCCTGCGGGCATGCGCACTAAATTTAAAGGTTTCGTGACATCTGTAACTGATGCGTAACAAGATGTAAAAGGTGTTTATTCAATAGCTGACATCATGATTCTCAATAAAGGAGCCGTAGTACAGGATCTCTTCCATAGCCTATCCTTGCCTGGGGCAGCACTCCAACACCCGGCCTCGTCTTACCGCTCCTTTTTGAACATATCGGCTGAAAAGGGGTTCTTTCATACCCCTACCCGGCCAATTTTGCCTATCCGGCCCTGTGCCCGGCGGGACCGGCAACCCGCGCCACTTCTGCCTCCCCCCCGGACGGACAGAGGTCCATTGGCTTCCTTACTATTTTTTAATATTCAATGAGAAGAAAATTTCACCGGTTTGCTCCGGCACAGGTCCGCTACACGGCTGGCTTGCTCGCAAACCGCCTGTCACTCCATGGACCGGTAAAGTGGAACAGGTCGCTTGCACTCCAAAACGGGCCGTTATATTTCAACAAGAAACGTTCGTTCGAGGAGGGTTCCCATGAAAAAGCTCATCATTGTGGCCATGGCGTTGACGCTGGCCTTGTCGGCCGCTCCGGCCTTCGCCAAAGGCAAGAAGGCCGCCAGCAAAAAGGCTCCGACCTGGCAGTGCGTCGTTGGCGGCAACACCGTCATGACGGCCTCGGTCGAGGAATGCATGAAGCAGGGCGGCACGGTGGCCAATTACCCCGGCCCGGACAAGGCTGCTCCGGCCAAGGCCAAAAAGGCCAAGAAAGCCAAGAAGAAGTAGTCGTAGGACGGTTTTCGAGGGGAAAAACGCCACCGGCCCACAGTAATGTGGCCGGCGGCGTTTTTTTATGGCTGGGTGCTAGCGCAAAAAGTCCAGCAACAGCATGACATTGAGCGCAATGACCACCGCCGCCGCCACCACCAGGACGGCCGTGGTCCCGGGGCGGTTCACGTAGGTGCCCATGACCGCCCGCCGGGAGGTCAGGCCGATCTGCAACAGGATGGTGATGGGCAGCTGGATGGACAGGGCGATCTGGGAGGCGATCAGCCCCTTGAGGGGGTCGCCCACGAACAGGATGGCCACGGCCGCCCCGACCAGGGTGATGGCCACGCCCATGCGCGAATGGCTGTCCTTGATGTCGTAGGGCTCGCGGAAGATGCCGGCGAAAATGCTGCCCCCGGCCATGCCGGCGGTGATGCTGGAAGCCACGCCGGCCAGCAGCAGGCTTATGGCAAACACGAGTCCGGCCGCCGACCCGAGCATGGGGGCAAGCAGGGACTGGGCCTGCTCCAGGGCATCCACGGCCACGCCCTGGCGGAAAAAAACCGCCGCCGCCAGCAGAATCATGGCGCTGTTGATGGCAAAACCCACCAGCATGGAAAACAGCGTATCCAGGTACTCGTATTTGAGTTGCCGGCGGATGATTTCCGGCTTGTCCAAATGCCACTGCCGGCTCTGGATGACCTCGGAGTGCAAAAAGAGATTGTGGGGCATGACCACGGCCCCCAGTACGCTCATGACCACCGGCAGCGAACTCTCGGGCAAGGAGGGCGTGAGCCAGCCCGTGACCGCCGCCTTCCAGTCCAGGGACACCAGGGACAACTCGAATACAAACGACAGCCCGATCAGGGACACGAAGCCAATGATGAGCCGTTCGACCCGGCGGTAGGAGTTGGTGAAAAGCAGCCACAGCACCACGACCAGGGTGATCAGGGTGCCGACGGCCAGGGGCAGTCCGAACAGCATTTTCAGGGCAATGGCCCCGCCGAGCAGCTCGGCCAGGGCCGTGG
>JAWRKJ010000167.1:0-10479 GCA_040307025.1 Desulfovibrionaceae bacterium
ATCACGACGACCGCATTCGATGTCGTTGAGGCGGGAAGCGGTCAGATCGCGGATGGTCTCCTTGGGGATGGTGGCCAAGGCTTCCTGGATGCGTTCCTCGCCCACGGCCTTGGTGGCCGGGTCGGCGTAATCAATCAAGTACTCCTTGAAGGTGAGCAGGGCGTTGGGCAGGCAGACGTTCTGGATGGTGCCGTTTTTGGCCAAGCTCATGAACCGGTCGCCGGTGCGGCCCTGGCGGTAGCAGGCCGTGCAGTAGCTCGGCACGAAGCCGCGCTGGCACAGCATGCGGATGATCTCGTTGGGCGAGCGCTGGTCGCTCGGCTCGAACTGCTGGCCGTTATTGGTATTGTGGGTGCTTTCGTGCTCCACGACCACCTTCTGGTATCCGCCGACGCCGGTGCAGGAGCCGGCGCTGATCTGGGAGATGCCGCAATCGATGAGTTCGTCGCGGAAATCCGGTTCCTCGCGGGTGGACAGAATCATGCCGGTATAGGGCACGGCCAGCCGGATGGTGGCGATGATCTTCTTGAAGGCCTCGTCGGGCACGAGATACGGGAACGTATCCAGGTTAACGGCGCCGGCAGGGCGCATGCGGGGCACGGAGATGGTGTGCGGGCCCACGCCGCAGGTCTTTTCCAGATGTTCGGCGTGCAGGAACATGGCCACGGTTTCGTACTTCCAGTCATACAGGCCGTAGAGCACGCCGATGCCCACGTCGTCGATGCCGGCTTTCTGGGCCCGGTCCATGGCGGTGGTGTGCCAGTTGTAATCGTGCTTGGGGCCGGACGGATGGAGCCGGGCATAGGTTTCCCGGTGGTAGGTCTCCTGGAACAGGATGTAGGTACCGATCTCGGCCGCCTTGAGTTTCTGGTAGTCCTCGATGGTGGTGGCGGCGATATTGATGTTGACCCGGCGGATGGAGCCGTTGCCGTCCCGGATGCTGTAGATGGCCTTGATGGCATCGGTGATGTACTCGATGGGGTTGTTGACCGGGTCTTCGCCGGCTTCCACGGCCAGGCGCTTGTGGCCGAGCGATTCGAGGATTTCCACTTCGCGCTTGATCTCTTCCATGGTCAGGCGCTTGCGCAGCTGATTCTTGTTGCTGCGTTTATAGCCGCAGTACACGCAGTTGTTGATGCAAAAGCTCGACAGGTACAAAGGCGCGAACAGCACGATGCGCTTGCCGTAAATGGCTTCCTTGACCTGTTTGGCCGAGGTGACCATCTCATTGAGCAGGGTGGGGTCATCGACTTCCAGGAGCACGGCCACTTCCTCGGCGGACAGGCCGTGATATTCCCGGGCTTTGGCCAGGATGGCCCGCACGGCTTCGGGATCTTTGGAAGTGGTTTTGGCCGCGGTCAGGGCGGCATGGATGCGGTCGTCGTCGATGAAGGCGTCAGTCGTGCGTTGGTTTTCGTCAATCATGGTCGTTCTCCTGGCCCAGGCTCTTGGCGGTCAAGGCTGATTTGACGGTCACTCCGGGGATGTTGCCGAGCTTGCCGGTGAGCGAACCGATGGCATCGGTGGTGCCCTCGATAATCAGCGCGATCACACCGGCATGGTATTCCGGACGCGGCACGCCCATGCGGCCGATGACGATCTGGCCGTGTTCGCTGATGACGGCGTTGACCCGGTCCGAGTGCTGTTTGGGGTCCTCGATGACAATGCCGATCACACCGATGCGTCTGTTCATGCGAGCGACTCCCGGACAATAAAAAAAGCCCCCTTGCGCTGTGTGCGTAAGAAGGCTCGTGAAAGAAGCTGCTTCATACCATCATCCTCCGCGCGGGCAAAGCCCTTGCTCTCAGACTGCGGTTTTGTGTGTGCCTTCATGGCAAGGCGGTAACACCTCTCCATGGCAGCGATTCCTCTGTACGGCGTTTCCTGGGGCTTGGCTAGTATTACTTAAAATAAAAAAGTGCTATTCTAAAATAGTTAATTATATTGATCTGTTATAAAAAATAGACGCCTGGCGCCAGTGCGAGGACGCACCCGAAAGGTGCAATCGAATGGTCAGTGGCTGGCAAGCAGGCGCAGAAAAAACGGGCCATACAGGAGTTGGACCAATGCGCCGCAACACAAAAAAGGCCCGAAGGGGATGGGCATGGTGCGGCCGCGGCCCTTGCCGAGAACGTAGAAGGGGCTGGCGAGCAGAGCGGCCAGGCTGCCGATGAGGATGGCATAGGGCAGGCCCATCCAGCCCACGGCCCCGCCGATGGACAACATGAGCTTGACGTCGCCGCCGCCCAGGCCGTCCACGCCTTTGGCCAACCGGTAAAGCGTGGCCAGGAGCCAGAACAGACCGAACCCGCAGGCCGCGCCGATGGCGGCGCCAAGGGGGCCGATGTCCGGCCGCAGGGCGCCCATGGCCAGACCGAGCACGGCCGCCGGGTAGGTGAGGATGTCTGGCAGGAGATAGGCCTTGAAGTCGATGGCCGAAGCCACGATGAAAAGCCCCCCCAGGGCCAGATAGGCCAGGAACCACAGGCTGGGACCGGTGGCCTGGGCGGCCAGGACGGCCCAGGCGGCCGAGGTCAGTTCGATCAGGGGATAGAGCACGGAGATGCGGTTGCCGCAGCCTGCACATCGTCCGCGCAGGAACAGATAGCTCACGACCGGTAGGAGTTCCCAGGCCCGCAACCGCCGGTTGCACAGCGGGCAGTGGGAGGGCGGGTAGACGATGGAACCACCGTCCAGATAGCGGGTGACGCACACCGAATAGAAGCTGCCGAGCACAAGCCCGAGCGCGGCGGCCAGAATCGAAAACACGGGGAGGTTCAGGAAAAGCGGCATGGCGACTCCGGCGGATTTTCAGGCGTTGTGACCGTCCGGGGCTCTGGCGTCAAGGGGATCGCAACGCCGCAGCACCAAGTCAGTACGGCCGGAGCAATGGAAAGGAACGTTTTCGCCGGTTTTCCCTTGTGGGATTCCAAAGGGCTGCGCCCTTTGGCCGCCGGAGGCGTCTCCCCCTCCCTACCCCCGTGCTTGACGCGGCGTGGCCGTACCGCCGGCCGCGCGCAGTTCGTCCAGGGCGATATCGAGCATGGCGGGGAGGCGTTCGACGATGGTGGGCGAGAGTTCCACGGCCATGGTCTTGAAATCGAAGGGCTCCATGCCGATGACCACGGTGTCGGGCCGTTTGCCGACCAGTTCGCAGTAGATGAGGGTATCGACCAGATCGGACTGGTGCATGGAGTCCTTGAAGGCCAGGGACTTGCGCAGGTCCTCGCCGGTCAGGCGGTAGACCGTGCCCGGCACGTCGCCGCCGAGCACGGCATCGAGCACGATGCAGTAGTCGCAGGCCATCAGCGGCTCCATGAGGCGCATGCCCAGGTTGCCGCCGTCCATGAGGGTGACGTTGTCGGAAAAAGCGAAGTCGGCCAGAAGCCGTTCCACGGCCCGCACCCCGACGCCCTCGTCGGTGTAGAGGATGTTGCCGACGCCGAGGATGAGGATCTTGGGGGTATCTTGGGGCATGTGTCGGGTCCTTGAAACGGGGAACCCGGCCGGAGCCGGGTTCCCCAATGGTCTCGTGGGAAGCGGGTCCTAGGACACGCGGAACTTGAGCACTTCGTTGGTCTCGGGTTCGATGACGTGCACGCCGCAGGCGATGCAGGGATCGAAGGCATGGACCGTGCGCAGGATTTCGACCGGGCGCTTGGGATCGGCGATGGGCGTACCGATGAGGGCTTCCTCCACCGGGCTCTTGTCACCGGCGGCGCCACGGGGGCCGAGGTTCCAGGTCGAGGGCACGACGAGCTGGAAGTTGTCGATCTTTTTGCCTTTGATCTTGACCCAGTGGGACAGGGCGCCGCGCGGAGCGTCGACCAGGCCCACGCCCTTGGACTCGTCGGGCATGGTCCACTTGGCGCACAGGGTGTTGTCCTTGGCGCCGCTGTCGGCCATTTCCTTGATCCACGTTTCCATCTCGTTGGCCACGATGGCGGTCTCGATGCCGCGGGCGGCTGTGCGACCGAGGGTCGAGTGCAGGGCCGTGGCCGGGACGGAGAGTTTGGCCAGGACGCTATCCACCACTTTCTTGAACTCGGGCTGGCCCTTGGCGTAGGCGACAAACGTCCGGGCCAGAGGACCGACTTCCATGGCCTTGCCCTTGTAGCGGGGGGCCTTCATCCAGGAGTAGTGGTCCTTGTCGTCGAGCTTGGTGTACTGGGGTTCGGTGACGCCCTCGTAGGGATGCTTGCCGTCGCCGCCGGGCTTGTACCAGGAGTACTTGACGTCTTCGTAGATGCTGCCGAGATCGACCTTCTCCACCTTGCCCAGGTCGCGGTTCATGATGATGCCGGACGGGAAGTAGGAGGTCTCCAGGTGCTTTTCGGGCGTGGAGTCGTCGGAGGCGAACTCGCCGAAGGCCATGTAGTTGGTGCAGCCGCCGATGCCGCCCCAGTCCTTGTAGAAGCTGGCCACTGCCAGCAGGTCGGGGATGTAGCACTCGTTGACGAACTTGCAGACTTCCTTGGTCAGGGCCAGGTAGTTGGCCAGCGGTTCCTTGGTCAGGCCCTGGTAGTTGGTGCAGCCGCCGACCACGGTGAACTGGGTGTGGGGGTTCTTGCCACCGAGAACGGCCATGGCGCTGGCGGCCTTGACCTGCATGTGCAGGGCCTCCAGATAATGGGCCGTGGCGATGAGATCGACCTCGGGCGGCAGGTAGTAGGCCTTGTGGCCGCCGAGGAAGTAGGCGTTGGTGAAGATGCCGAGCTGTCCGGTCTCGACGAAGGCTTTCAATTTGTCCTGCACGGCCTTGAGGCTGGCGGCGGAATTGCCGGGGCGGGCCGGGGCGATGGACTCGGCCAGCTTGGCGGCCTTCTGGGGATCGGCCTTCAGGGCATTGGTCACGTCCACCCAGTCCAGGGCGTGGAGGTGATAGAAGTGGACGAGGTGGTCATGGAGGTACTGGGAGGCCATGACCAGATTGCGCATCATGCGGGCGTTGGCCGGAATGTTGACCTTCACGGCGTCGTCCACGCAACGGGTGGAGGCCAGGGCGTGGACGTAGGTGCACACGCCGCAGGCGCGCTGGGTAAAGTGCTGGGCGTCGCGGGGATCGCGGCCCTTGAGGATGATTTCGAGGCCGCGGAAGAGCTGTGACGAGCTCCAGGCGTCCTTGACCTTGCCGTTTTCGACTTCGACCATGATCCGCAGGTGCCCTTCGATCCGGGTGATGGGGTCGACCACAATGGGGCCGGTGAAGGTGGATTGCGGCGTGGGTTTGCTCTCAGCCATCTGCTTCCTCCGTCACGAACACGATACGTGTCGCTGCTGTTCGGTTAACCAGGGTACGGCCACGGGCAGAGCGCGGGTTAGCCCTGCTCGTAGAAGGGGGTCATGGTGTCCCAGAAATCCGGCTCGCTGCAGCCAATGCAGGGATGGCCGGCCTGGACGGGCCAGTTGACCTGGTTAAACAGCACTTTCGGGCAGTTGTTGTAAGTGACCGGACCCTTGCAACCGAGTTCGTAGAGGCAGTAACCCTTCTTGGCCTCTTCGGAATCGAAGGAGGGAGCGAATTCGGACGCTTCGAAGTGCTTGAGCCGCGGACAGTTGTCGTGGACCAGCTCGCCGTAGAACATCTTGGGGCGGCCGTTGTTGTCGAGTTCGGGGATGCCCTTTTCGAGGACATGGACCACGGCGCCGATGAAGTTGATGGGGTTGGGCGGACAGCCGGCGATATTGATGGTCTTGGCCCCCAGGGCCTCGGCCACGCCCTTGGCCTGGCTGGGATTGGGCTTGGCTTTCTGCACGCCGCCGTACGCGGAGCAGGTGCCGATACAGATGATGCCCTTGGCCTTGGGCGCCAGTTTCTTGGTGGTTTCGATCATGGGATGGCCCGAGACCATGCCCCACTGGCCACCGTCGATGGTGGGCAGACCGCCCTCGATGACCAGATAAAAGCCGTCCTTGGATTCCACGGCCTTGTGCAGGGCATCCTCGGCGGCTTCACCGGCGGCGGCCATGATCGTCTCCTGGTAATCCAGGGAGATGGTGTCGAGGATCAGCGCGTCGATGAAGGGTTTGATGGTCCGAATGGCCGCTTCGGTACAGCCGGTGCATTCGGCGTTGTGCAGCCAGACCACCGAGGGGCGCCGTTTGGCCGTGAGCGCCTGGGCGACCTTGGGCGCGAACGACGGGCCCATGCCCATGGCCGCGGCCACCGTGGCGCAGAATTTCATGAAGTCGCGGCGGGAGACGCCACTGCGCTCAAGCCGTTTTTCCGCATCATCCCTGCCAAGACCCACGGAAAAGTTCATACACGTCCTCCTTTGGTTGACGAGAGGCCACGACGTGGGCGACCCGGGCGGCGCACCCAGCCGTGTTGCATCCGAGACCAATGCCTTGCAGCGGTTTGAGTCGATTTTGCGGTATTGTCCGGCCCTCTCTGCCTTGCGGCAGGCCGCATGAGAGCGTTCACAACCGTAAAAGTCCTTTGCAAATCAATCACGTTTTGGCGGGGACGTCAATGGGGTGTGACAATTTTTTCGTATGATTCGTGGGTGTTACAGAGGACTTGCCCGGGGAGAAGTTGTGAGTATAAATTAAAAAAAGGCAGCCTTATTGCGGATACGTTTAAAAAAAACGTATGTCGATTCCGATCAGCCCACCCGCCGCACGAGCCGGCTGATGTCCGCCAAGGGCAGGTTTTCACCGCGCGCCAACCGGGCCTTGAGAATCAGTTCCGGGCGGTATTCGAAGTGCATGAGGTCGAATTCGGACCATTTTCCGCCCCAAATGAACCCCTGGGCCTCGAAGGCCTCCACCACGGACGCCGGGAAGGCTTGCCGCGTGGCCAGCATGTTGGTGCCGCGCGGCAGGTTGCGCCAATAGGGATTGCCGCGCGGGCTCACGTCCACGGCCGTGGCAAAGGAATGGGCCGACAGACGCCGGGTGCCGGCGATAACGCGCCAGACCATGCCGCCCGAGGCCGGCAGCAGAGAGCGCCGCAGGTCCGGATTCCGGGCCAACAGGCCCTGCAGGACGGCTTCCACCCGGCCGAAGGCGTCGGCTGCGCCGAAGCGCGTGTTGAACAGCATTCTCTGGCCCAAGAAAGGCATGGAGCGGCAGTTGGCCGCCACCTCGGCCTTGTCGTGACCGTACAGGGCGTAAAAGATTTCCATCACCCGGCGTCGGCCCGGGGACAGGCCCAGGGGCGGTTCGGTCGTGACCGGGCCAAGAGGGTAGGGCTGTTCGAGCATGGCCCGGATGTCGGGATGCTCCAAGGCTTCCTGGTCGGATTTGGTCCGGCCGTCGTCATAGGCCACCCGGGCCCCGTCGGAAAGGACGACCGTGGCCCGGCCGGCCCGGTCCACCTCGATGGCCGTGACAAGGCCGGGATAGGCCGTGACGAGCACTGACAGATCGCGCCGGGCCTGGGGCGGGAGATCGGCCGCAAAGGCCGCAGCGGCCATGAGGGAACAAGCGCAAGCCAGCAGCAGCATGCGAAAACGGGAACGCAGCATGGCGGAATCCTCCTTGGGGCGTGAAACGGGGCCGGCGGCAAGGCCGGTTGTTGTTGGGGACAGGCAACAGCTTAGCGGCACAGAAAGGATAGGAGCCAGCGTATCCGGCCGCAGAGTCGGGTTTCGGTCCGGGCGGACGCGGCTTCGGGGCAGTCGAGGAGTTCGGGGCGCAGGCGCAGAATTTCGCGCGTGGCCAGGGCGGCGCCGAATCCGGTCAGGGCGGCGCACTGGGCCGCATGGGCGGCGGCATCATCCTGGACGCGTTTGGTCAACACCCGGCAGCAGGCGGAATGGTGCTCGGCCGTAAACGATTCGTGGATGGCGGCAGCGGCCCGGCGCACGGCGGCCCGGGTGCCGGCGTGGGGGCCCCTGGCGCACAGGAAACCCACGGCCAGGCAGGCCCCGGCCACGGCCCCGCACAGACAGCCCCGGTCGCCAAGGCCTGAGGTCAGGCCGGCGGCCGCGCCCACGGCCTGGTCCTCGGACAGGGGCGTGCCGAACGTCTCGTTGACCGCCACCAAAATGGCCTCGGCGCACAGGAGCCGGCGATGGGTGAAAAGCGCGGACGCCCGCGCGGACACGGCCTGGCCCAGGGACTGGGCCCGGGCTGCGACGTCATCGGCGGTATGCATGGCCTCTGCCTATCCTCTGTCGCGCCGTGGCGCAATGGCGGGAGAGGCGAACGCTGTTACCAATGCCGGGCCATAAGCGGCTCCATGGCCCGCCGAAACTGGGTCGGATCGGTGGTCGAGACCGTGGGCGTGGAAGAGGAAGCGATGTCCTCCCGGGACAGGGCCCCGACCGTGGCGTCCATGGGCAGGGTGCGGCTGCTCATGGCCACGATGTCGTTGTTGCGGGCGTCCAGGACCTCGATGTTGTAGCGCACGCCGGCCGGCGTCATGGTGTAGGTGCCGGCCACGACCAGGGTGGCCGTGGCCCGGCGGGTGGCCAGGGCCCGGACATCCCGGGTCAGGCCGAATTCCCCTTCCCGGCGGTTGAAAATGATGTCCGAGGCCTTGCGGATCTCCTGCACGTTGTAGCCCCGGGCCACGAAGGCCGAGGCCAGCTCCTGGCCGAACAGCCGGGACAGGGGCGAGGCCCGCTCCAGATCGGACAGGTTGGCCGGGGTGGTGATGACCAGCCAGTAAATCCCTCGGCTGTTGTTGGCCGTGTACATGCCCAGGCGCGGCACGAGCTGGCGGTCGAGATCCTCGACCACGGCCATGGCCACGTCCGGGTACTGGGGCGGAGGCGGCGGCTGCCGGAAGGGCCAGCCCGCGGCCATGAGCAGCGGGGCCAGCAGCGGCAGGACAAAGAGAACGAAAAAAGGAAAGCGGCTGGTGCGCATGGTTTTCTCCTTACGGCTTGGCCGGCGCCGGCGTCGGTGCGGCCGGAGCCGGAGTGGCCTGAGCCGGGGCGGGCGCGGGCGTTGGCGGCAACCCGGCCTGGGCCGGCGTGGAACCCGCTGCCTGCGGCGCTGGCGCCGGCGCCGGGAGCGAATCCAGCGGGATGAGGCTCTCGATGGGCGCTTCCTGGCGCTGTTCCAGCTTGGGGGCGCGCTGGTTGGAAACCGCGGGCGATGCCGGCATCGGTGTGGCCGCCCGTGGGGCCATGGGCGGACGAGCCGGAGCGGGGCGGCGATGCCGGACCGGCTTGCGGCGCCGATGGCGGGGCTTGTGGCTGGGCGTCGGCACGAAGGGTTGGGCCGGTCGCATGGCGGAAGGCGGCTCGCTGCTGTCCCGGATGGGGATCTGGGTGGGCAGGGGCGCGGGCATGCCCGCCTCGACCGCTAGCGGCAGTACCACCAGTCCCGTCCAGAGCAGTCCGGTCAGGGCCCAGACCGCCAAGCCGCCCTTTGCGGCCGTGTTCCCGTGTGTTTCCATCGCGTGTTCCCTCGCTTCTGACTTCCCATCGGACCCCCACGCCAAAACTTTACCGCACAGCCTCGAACCTTGACTGGGGGGATTGCGCATTATCCCAAGAAGTGTTTTATGGAAATACAAGGTGTTGCTTCCGGCCGTCCGCAGGGGCCGCCCCGGCCGCGACGCGCCACATCAAAAAATACCGGGGCGTAAAAAGGAGTACACCACATGGCGGAACAATTGGAAATCTACAAGTGTGAAGTGTGCGGCAATATCGTCGAGGTTCTGCATGGCGGCGCCGGCGAGCTTGTGTGCTGCGGCCAGCCCATGAAGCTCATGACCGAGAACACCGTCGATGCCGCCAAGGAAAAACATGTTCCGGTCATCGAGAAAACCGACAAGGGCTATCTGGTCAAGGTCGGCGCCGTCGCCCACCCCATGGAGGAAAAGCACTACATCGAGTGGATCGAGCTCATTGCCGACGGCAAGGCTTACCGCCAATTCCTCAAGCCCGGACAGGCGCCCGAGGCTCTGTTCTGCATAGACGCGTCCACAGTCAGCGCCCGCGAGTACTGCAATCTCCATGGCCTGTGGAAAAAGGACTAGGTATGCTGTCCAAAACCATGGAAAAAGCCCTGAACGATCAGGTGCACTGGGAACTCTATTCCGCCTATCTGTACGTGTCCATGGCCACCTATTTCGAGGACAAGGGACTCATGGGTTTTGCCAACTGGATGCACGTGCAGGATCAGGAGGAGAAGTTCCACGCGCAGAAGTTTTACAACTACATTGTCGAACGCGGCGGCCGGGTCATCTTGCAGGCCATCGACACGCCGCCCCATGACTGGGCGTCGGCCCTGGCCGTGTTCGAGGAGGCCCTGGCCCATGAGGAAGGCGTGACCGCCCGCATCTACAAACTCATGGACCTGGCACTGGAGGAAAAGGACCACGGAACGGCCTCGTTCCTCAAGTGGTTCATCGACGAGCAGGTGGAGGAAGAGGCCAACGTGGCCGATGTCATCGCCAAGCTGAAGCTCGTGGACCAGACCCCTGGCGGCGCCTTCATGCTCGACAAGGACCTGGCCACCCGGGTCTACACACCGCCCGCGACCACCGCGGCCTGATCCGGGTCCTCGCGCGCAACCAAC
>JAWRKJ010000168.1:0-16539 GCA_040307025.1 Desulfovibrionaceae bacterium
CCGCCCGCCCGGCGGCCGGAGCCTCACGGTGATCGATCACCCGGCCCGGCCGCCCCAGGGTCACGGTCAGGGACGGGGCCACCCCGTTCAGCACGAGGTAGGGCCGCCCCTGGCCTTTGGGTTGCTCAGCCATTGAGGAAGCTCAATTGCCGGCGGATGTCGTTGACCGTGGCCAGAAGCATCAGGGCGATGAGAAAGGCCAGGCCGAGCCGGGTGGTCAGCTGCCGCATGCGCGGGCTCACGGGCCGGCGCATGACGATTTCCAGGCTGTAAAAAAGCAGGTGCCCGCCGTCCAGGACCGGAATGGGCAGCAGGTTCAACACGCCGAGGTTGACGCTGATCAAGGCCGCCAGGGCGACCACGTTGCCAAGGCCCTCGGACGCCTGCTTGCTCACCATCTGGGCGATCATGATGGGACCGCCCAGGCTGTCCAGGGGCACCACCCGCTCGATAAGCTTGAGCAGGCCCGTGTAGGTGACCACGAGCACGTTCCAGGTCTGGCGCACGGCCTCGCCGGCGGCCGCGCCCGTGCCCACGGGCACGGCCCGGGTCTTGCCCGTGGCCACGATGCCGACCAGGGGAGCTTTTTCCTCTTCGCCGAAGAGATTTTTCACGGTGCGGATGGTCGGGGTCACGGCCACGGTCCGGCTCGTCCCGTCCTGCGCAACGGTCAGGGTGACGGTCCGGCCGCCGCCGGCCCGGATGGCCGTGGCCAGTTCGTCCCAGCTCTCCACGGCCCGGCCGTCGATGGCGGTGACGGTATCTCCGGCCTTGATGCCGGCCAGTTCGGCCGGGCTGTCCTTCTGGACCTGGCCGACCACGGGCAGCATCTCGAAGCGTCCCTCGGCCACGAGCAGGCCCCAGAACAGCAGCCAGGCCAGCACGAAATTGAACACCGGCCCGGCCGCCACCACGATCATGCGCTGCCAGGCAGGGCGGAGCCGGAAATGGGTTTCGGGCGGAAAATTATCCGGCGCCGTATCGTCGGGGTCCTGGGCCACGAGCTGCACGTAACCGCCGAGCGGGATGGCCGACAGCACATAGCGGGTGGCGCCGCGCGTGAACCCGGCGATCTTGGGACCAAACCCCAGGGAAAAAGTGACCACGCCCATGCCGAAGGCGCGGGCGGCCAGGAAATGTCCCAGTTCGTGGAAGAAAATGAGTCCTCCCAGGACCAGGACCACAGCGAGGATGCTTTGTATCATGCGTACTCAAGGGCGGCGGGACGTCGCAGGCCTCCGCGCCCGGGTTTGACCGCGCCTCCGGGCGGGGCATCCGCCTGGTCCCGTGCGGCCGACAGCACAGTATAAGCCTCCCTGGCGACGAGGCAATGTCAATTCCGACGCGCGCCGATCCAGGACTCGGTCCAGGCCCGAAAACGGGCGTCGCAGTCCATGATGGCTTCCGCGTCAGGCAGGGTTTCGCCGCTATGGGCGTCCAGGGCGGCGGCAATGGCGGCGGCGATGCCCCGAAACGACAAGCCACCCTGCAGAAACCGGGCCACGGCCACTTCATTGGCGGCGTTGAGCACAACGGTATGGCTGGCCCCGGCGGCCAAGGCCTGCCGGGCCAGGCCCAGGCAGGGAAAATCCGCGTCGCGCGGCGCCTCGAAGGTCAGGGCGCCGAGCGTGATCAGATCCACCCGGGGTACGGACAAGGACAGGCGCTTGGGAAACCCCAGGCAGTAGGCAATGGCCACGCGCATGTCCGGCGGGCCGAGATGGGCCAAAAGCGAGCCGTCGTGGAGCTGGGCCAGGGAATGGACAATGCTTTGGGGGTGCACCACCACATCCACCCGCTCGGGCGGCAAGCCGTAGAGCCGGCAGGCCTCGATGACCTCCAGGCCCTTGTTCATGAGCGTGGCCGAATCCACGCTGATTTTCGGGCCCATGGACCAGTTGGGGTGGGCCAGGGCCATTTCCGGAGTGACGTTGGCCAGCACGTCCGAAGGCGCCGCTCGAAACGGTCCGCCCGAGGCCGTGAGCACCAACCGCTCCACCAGGGGCAGATCGGGCAGGTCCGGGCCGCCCAGGGCCTGAAAGAGCGCGTTGTGCTCGGAATCGACCGGCAAAATCACCGCGCCCGAGACCTGCGCCAGCTCCCGGATGCGGTCCCCGGCCAGGACCAGGGATTCCTTGTTGGCCAAGGCCACCACCTTGCCGGCAGCCACGGCGGCCAGGGTCGGCAACAAGCCGGCCGCGCCCACGATGGCCGAAAGCACGAGATCGGCCTCGGGCGCCGCGGCCAGGGCGGCATAGCCCGCCGGGCCGGTCAGGATGTCCGGACGGTAGCCGTCGGGCAACAAGTCGGCCAGGGCAACGGCCCGGTCTTCGTCGAGCACGGCCAACACCGGCGGCCGGAACCGAGCGGCTTGTTCGGCCAGCAAACCCACATTGGTCGCCCCGGCCAGGCCGGCCACGACATAGCGGTCGGGATGCTCGGCCATGACCCTGAGGGCGCTGACGCCGATGGAGCCCGTGGCCCCGAGCAGGACCACCCGGCGCGGCCGGTCGGTCCAGGCAACGTCAAGGGAAGAGATATAGCCCGTCCCGGCGGGGCGGGGACTCGTGGACAATACGGCCGGCGAACCGGCTGCGGCAGGATTGGTCATGCGTCGCGTCGCGTCTTGGCCGGTTCGGCCCCTCCGGGCGGGGCGATGCCGTAGCGGCCGAGGATCTCGGTGATGCGGGCCGACAGGTTGGTGGTCACCTTGTCGAGCGCCGACAGGTTGATGCAGACATACACCTCGACCTTGTGGGAGGCCGTCTCCCACAGGCCGGCCACGGACCGGGCCAGTTCCGGCTCCACCTGGAGAAAATCGAGCTTGGCCTCCAACTCGGCCAAGCTGCGGGCCTTGAACAGGACCGCCTCGGCCCGGTCGGGATCGTCGTCGAAAAGCTGCTTGCGCCGGATCTTGTTGAGGCCGGCTTCGGCCAGGGCGTCCACGGCCGTGCGCTCGGCCCGGCGGCCCCGGCTCGTCTTGACCTGGATACGCCCGCCCTCGGCCTTGCCCTTTTCCCGCAGAAGGTACGCGAAATCGAGTTCCATGACGTATTCGAGCACCACGCTCAGACGCCCGGCCTCGAACCCCCCGGCCGTCTGCACGAGCCAAGCCGTCTCCTTGGGGGAAAAATCGCGCAGCGCCCGGGCGAAATCCTCCCGCACCACGCGTTGCGACACGGCCGCACCCAACGCCAATGCCGCCACCTGCTCCTGCAGGAAGGCATGCCGGGCTTCGCCCTCCTCGTCCGTGGCCGGACCTTCGGCCAGATCGGTGGCCAGATCACCGGCCGCGGCGTCCATGGCCGCCATCCGGGCGGCAAAGAGGTGTTCCTCGCGTTCGGCCCGCTTGGCCCAGGGAGCCAGATCGGCCCGGGCCAGCACCGTGGCCGCCGCATCCACGGCCCGGCGTTCGGCTTCGCCCTTGGCCGTGGCCTCGTAGGCGGTCTGGATGCGGGTCTTGGAAATAGCCTTGGTCGTGCCCTTGATCTTGTCGAGAACGGCGTCAAAAGGATAGGCCACGAGCAAGAGTTGCCCCTCCCGGGCCAGACGGTAGCGCCGGTCGGCCAAAATGTCGTCGTAGGCCGCGCGCACCTCCTCCTTGATGAACCGCTCGATGTAGGCCCGCCAATACTGCTCGTCGCAGACCATGGTGGCCGTGATCTCCTCGATCTTGGCCAGGGCGGTCTCGCCGAAGTGGCGGATGACGGCGTCGCTGAAATTGTCCTTGGCCAGACTCGTGGCATAGACCGCGCCTTGCAGCACCTTGGCCAGCACGGTCTCCACGCGTTCGAGCTTGCCGGCCAGCCGTTCGGTCAGGGCGGCATCGCCCACGGACTTGGCCTTGCCGTAGTGGTTGAGTTCGAGGATATAGGCGGCCAGCAGTTCCTTGACCGCCTCGTAGCCCGGATGCAGGCCCTCGGCGCGCTTGAGCAGCATGTCCATGAGGCTTTGCTGCTCGGTCTCGAGCAAGGGAAACTCGTTGACCCGGCCCCGGTTGACCCGCAAAAATTCGAGAAAAACCCGCTCCTCCACCACTTCCCGGCGGGCTTTCACGGCCTTGAGCTCCTCGAGCCGCCCCAGGCAGGCGGCAAACCGACCGTCCCGGTCGGCAGGGGTCGCGGCGTCGCTGGCAGCGTCCATGGGCCTTCTCCCGTCCTAGCCGGCCAGCCCAAACAGGGCCCGGCAGGCGGCGTATGCCAGGATGGCGGGCAACAGTCCGTCCACCCGGTCGAGGAGCCCGCCGTGTCCGGGCAACAGCCGCCCGGAATCCTTGACCCCGGCCACCCGCTTGAGGGCGGATTCGAAAAAATCCCCGAACTGGGACACCACGGCCAGCAGCGCGCCATACCCGGCCAGGGGCAACGGTCCCGGACCGGGCCCCAGACCGAAACAGGCTCCGATCACGGCCGCGCCCGCCACGCCGCCGACACTGCCGGCCACGGTCTTGCCCGGCGACACGGCCGGCCAGACCTTGGGCCCGCCAATGGCGTGCCCGGCGTAGTAGGCCCCGGTATCGGCGGCCATGACCACGGCCAGGACATAAAAGGTTTCGAGCGCCGAAAAACGGCACAGCCAGGCGAGGCTGGCCGGCACGTAAAGCATGGCCGCCCCAAGCACTCCGCGCGGCGGGGCGGTCTCGCCCCGGCAGGCGAACCGGCGCAGGAAATCGAACTGTTCGAGCCAGACCCCGGCCAGGACCGCGCCGAGCAGCCAGCCCGGGCCGCCCCGGGCCGTACCGATCACGGCCACCAGGCCCAAGCCCAGGCCCGCGAACCGCACGACCGGTCCCGGCCGGCCGACCAGGGCGAAAAACTCTTCCATGCCGACCAAAGAGGCGGCAGCGACCAGCAGCCAAAGCGGCCAGCCGCCCCAAAGCACGGCGCCAACCAGCACCGGCAGGCCGACGGCGGCGGTGAGCAGACGGGTATGTTGTGACAAGGCTTGCATAGATCGGAATTTTCAATCGCGCGCGTCAAACGTCCGCTCGGTCTTAGGCCATTTGGCCGGTCAGGGCAACGTCCCGGCGTTGCCCAGGCCAAGGCCCTTCGGGAGTTGCCGGAGAGCCCTGCGTTGCCGCAAGCATCACGAAAAACATGCCTGCGTCTTCCGTACGCGACCCGAGGCCCGATTTCAGCCGTTTTCCCACCAGTTCACCGGCTCGAAGACAACGGGCATGACCGCGGCCAGACCCGGCAGGATGGAGGCTTCCACGAGTTCGCGCACCCGCCCGGCCAGGGGTCCATAATAGAGGTCGCATTCCACCACGTACCAGGCGTCGCCGTCGACCAGCCCCTCGGACACGAGCATGAGGTACTGGTAGCCCCGGCCGAACCGGGCTTGGCCGGTGGTGGCGTCGGCAGCGGCCGCGAACCGGGCGAACCGGTCGAACACCCCGACCAAGGCGGCCCGCTTGTCCGGCTCCGGATCGGGATCGGTCTGGAAAGTCAGGGTGATGTAGCCGGAAGCGTCGGGCCGGACGAACTCGGCGATTTTGAGCACCCCGTCCTTGGTCGCCCCGTTTACGCCGAGGTCGAGCCGAAATCCCGTGAACCCGGCCAGTTTCTCGTGGGCCTTGAGTTCCCGCAACTGCCGCTTGAGATCAATGACACCCTCGGCCATGGGGCTCCTCCCGTGGTTGCGGCCCTTCCGGTCCGGGGCGGGCCGTCATCACCTTGTAAAAGCCTCTTTCGGGACGTATGCTTTTTTGGCGATGTCCGCCACTGTGTCCGAATCCCGCCCGCTGACGGAGGCCCGGCCTTGAGTGACCGCCATTACTATCAGTCCCTGACCCGGTCCATGGTGGCGTGGGTGGTGGCGGTGTCCCTGGCGCCGCTGCTCGTGTGCGCGGCCGTGCTCGGCTACCAGTTCCACACCGCCTACCGGGCCAAGGTCGTGGCCCAGTTGGAGGAACTGGTCCTCAAGCACAAGCAGGGTATCGGTTCGTTTCTGCGCGAATCCGCCGCCGAACTGCGGGTGCTCACCCGGCTCGTGCCCTTTGCCGATTTCCAGAGCGACGCCAAGTTGGCGGCCCTGCTCGCCACCATGCAGACCGAACACGGGGGCGTGTTCGTGGATTTGGGCCTCGTGGACGGGTCAGGGGCGTTGCTCGCCTATGCCGGCCCGTTTCGCCTGGGCAAGGCCGATTACGCCGATTCCCCCTGGTTCGCGGCGGCAAAATCCAAGGATATTGCGGTCAGCGACGTCTTTTTGGGCCTGCGCGGCCTGCCCCATTTCGTGCTGACCGTGCGCCGCACCCACGATGACCGGACCTATTTCGTCCGGTCGAGCATCGATTTCGCCGCGTTCAACAACCTCGTGGAAAACATCGGCCAGGGCGCCACGGGCCAGGCCTTTATCCTCAACGCCAAGGGCGAGTTCCAGACCACGCCCAAAAAGGGCCGCCGCATCGACGCCTCCTTCCTGCGCGAACACATCTGGGAAGCAAGCGGCACCCCGCGCCTGGCCGAGGACGCGGTCACGGTCTTCACCCACCCCGACCCGGCCACCGGCCGGGACGCCGTGTTCGTGGCCACCACCCTCAAGGACGGACAATGGGCCCTGGTCTACCAGCAGGACGAGGCCGACGCCTTTCCGGCCCTGTACCGGGCCCGGATGCTGGCCCTGGCCATCGTGGCCCTGGGCGCGGTGGGCATCGTGCTCGCGGCCGTGCTCCTGGCCCGGCGCATGGTCGGACGCATCGCCACGGCCGATACCGAGCGCGACGCCCTCAACGACCAGGTGATCGAGGCCGGCAAGCTGGCCTCGGTCGGGGAGCTGGCCGCCGGCATCGCCCACGAGATCAACAATCCCGTGGCCATCATGATGGAAGAAGCGGGCTGGGTCATGGACATCCTGGCCGACGACGACCGCGGCACCCCGGAAAACCTGTCCGAAATGCGCCGGGCCCTGGACCAGGTCCGGGTCCAGGGGGCGCGCTGCAAGGACATCACGCACAAGCTTTTAAGCTTCGCGCGCAAGACCGATTCGCGCCTGCGCGAGCTCGACATCAACGACTTGGCCGCCGAAATGGCCGAGCTGTCGGAAAAACGGGCCCGCTACGTCAACGTGCGCCTGCGCACCGAGCTGGCCCCGGGCCTGCCCCATGTGGCCGGCTCGCCCTCGGAGCTGCAACAGCTCCTGCTCAACCTCATCAACAACGCCATGGACGCCATGGAGAAAAACGGCGGCGACCTGGTCATCGCCACCCGCCAGGTCGGCGACCGGGTGGAAGTGTCCGTGTCCGACACCGGGCACGGCATTCCCAAGTCCGTGCTGCCGCGCATCTTCGACCCGTTTTTCACCACCAAGGCCGTGGGCAAGGGCACGGGATTGGGGCTGTCCATCTGCTACGGCATCGTGCAAAAAATCGGCGGCGAGATCACCGTGGACTCCGCCCCGGAAAAGGGCTCCACCTTCCGCATCCTGCTGCCGGCCGCGACCCATACGCCCCCGCCGACGCCGGAAAAAGCCTGAGGCGGACTTTTTGGCGGATCTTACGATTGCTTCGGGAGAAAGCATGAGCGCACATCCCATGCGGATATTGCTGGTTGATGACGAAGTCGGCTTCACCGACGTCTTGTCCAAGCGGTTGGGCCGGCGCGGCCTGGACGTGGCCGTGGCCCACTGCGGGGCCGAGGGCTTGCGGCTGTTGCGCGAACGCGATTTCGACGTGGCCGTGCTCGACCTCAAGATGATGGACATGGACGGCATCGAGGTGCTCAAGGTCTTCAAAAAGATGGTGCCGGACATGCCTGTCGTCATGCTGACCGGGCACGGGTCCGAGGAAGCGGCCCGGGACGGCCTGCGGGCCGGGGCGGCCGACTATCTGCTCAAGCCCTGTGCCATTGACGAACTGCTCGAAAAGCTCACCGCGGCCGTGGCCAAGGGGGGCCAGTCCGCCCCGGCCGAGCCGGATGAGGCCAGCGTGTTCGATGCCCGGGCCGCGGCCTGGGACACCAATCCCCATCGCCTGAAGCTCGCCCGGGACATCGTCACCGCCATGGCGGCGGCGGGCGTGTTCGAAGGCGTGGCCAGCGCCCTGGATTTCGGCTGCGGCACGGGCCTGCTCACCTTGGAGCTGGCCGAGCGCATCCCCTGGGTGACCGGCCTCGACACCTCGCCGGGCATGCTGGCCGAGCTCGCGGCCAAGATCGCCCGGGCCGGCCTTGGCAACGTGGGCACGCTGTTGGCCGACCTGGCCCGGGGCGACATGGTCAAGAACCGCTTCGATCTGGTGGCCAGCGCCATGGCCCTGCACCACGTGGCCGATCTCGACGCGGTGCTGCCCCGGCTGTTCGCCCTGACCACGCCGGGCGGCCGGCTGGCCTTGGCCGACCTCGACAACGAAGGCGGCGCCTTCCACGACGACCCGACCGGCGTGCACCACACCGGCTTCGACCGCACCACGCTTATCGAGAGCCTTGGCGCCATCGGCTGGACCGACCTGCGTGCCACCACGGCCACGTCCATCGAAAAGCCCCAGTCCGATGGCGGCACCCGCGCCTTTACCGTGTTTCTTCTGACCGGCCGCAAGCCGCAGGAGGCCACGGTTAAGCCGGCGGGGAAAACACCATGCCGAAGCCGAATGGGCTGAACGATTTCCGGCAACCCTCCCCGCGCCGGGCACAGGCGTACGGCCCCATGGGTTTTTGCCGTTTTTTCGCTTGGCGCGCCCTGCTTCCCGGGTTGGTGTTCCTTCTCGCCTCCTCCCTGGGCCTCGCCGAACCCACCCCCGAAGGATTGTGGCAAACCGTTGACCCGAAAACACACCTCGCCAAGGCCCTGGTGCGGATCACCACGACCAACGACGGGCTCGTCGGGGTCATTATCAAGATTACGGACCCGTCGGCACCGCCCAATCCGCTTTGCGCAAAATGTCCCGGCGCGCGCACCAACCAGCCCCTTTTGGGCATGCAAATCATCCAGGGCGCAGCACGATCCGCCACCAACACCCTGGTCTGGAATGATGGCACCATCTTCGATCCGGAGCGCAGCCGGGAATTCAAGGTCAAGCTCACCCTCGACCCAAACGGCAACACGCTTTTCGTACGCGGCTATGTCGGCATTGAACTGCTCGGAAAAACGCAAGTCTGGATACGCCAAGGCCCTTAGCCAAGACCCTCGCGCCCTGTGGCCAACGGACGCGGCCGTTGCGATCCCGGAAAGGAAACATGGCCGCGCGTCAGGATCGCTTGGTGCGAAAGCCGAACAGGCGGCCCCGGACAATGGCCTCCCGGCCGAACTTGCCCCGGATGGCGTCCAGGGCCGTGTCGACGCGCCCGGCCCGCTGCTTGGCTGCGGTTTCGGGCGTCTCGAACAGGGAGAGCTGGCGTGGTTCAAGCCCGAAATGGGACACGCCCAGGCCAATGAGCCGCACCGGCCGGGGCAGGGACTCGGCCGCCAGCAGTTCCCGGGCCGTGCGAAAAAGCACCGCATCGCTGGACGTGGGCTCGGCCAGGGTCCGGCTCCGGGTAATCTGCCGAAAATCGTTGAACTTGAGCTTGAGCGTCACGGTGCGGCCCACAAGCCCCTCCGCGCGCAACTCCCGCCCCACCCGTTCGGCCTGGGCCAGCAGCCACGATTCGAGCACCTTGCGATCGGCCGTGTCCGCGGCAAAGGTGTTCTCGGCGCTGACCGACTTGGTCTCGCGCTCGGTGGCCACGGTCGCGCTTCCCCGGCCATGGGCCCGCTCGTAAAGGACCAGCCCCCACTTGCCGAAGTGACGCGCGAAAAACTCCGGCGGATAGGCCAGCATGTCCCGCCCCACCCGGATGCCCAGCCGGCCGAGCTTGGCCTCGGCCCGCTTGCCCACGCCCGGAATCCTGCCCACGGGCAGATCGGCCAGAAACGCCATCACCTGGTCCGGCGCGACACGGGTCAGACCGTCGGGCTTGTCGTAATCCGAAGCGATCTTGGCCAGGAACTTGACCGGGGCGATGCCGACCGAACACGACAGCCCCGTGGTTTCGCGAATCAGCGCCTTGATCCGGCGTCCCAGGGCCTCGGGCGGACCGAACAGGGTTTCCGTGCCGGTGATATCCACATAGGCCTCGTCGATGGAAGCCGGCTCGACCAGGGGGGAAAAGCCCTCCAGACAGGCCATGACCTGACGGGAGACTTCACTGTAGCGGTGGCGGTTGCCGCGCAGGAACACCCCATGCGGGCAGCGGCGCCTGGCTTCGACCACGGGCATGGCCGAACGCACGCCATAGACGCGCGCCTCGTAGGATGCGGCCGAGACCACCCCGCGCGGATCGCAGCCGATGATCACCGGCTTGCCGGCCAGGCTCGGATCGTCGTGCTGCTCCACGGAAGCGAAAAACGCGTCCATGTCGAGGTGCAGGATGGTCGCCATGGCCACCCATGCGACGTCGGCCCGAAAAAGGCAAGAGGGGCGCCGGGCAGCCCTTTCACCGCGCCCCTTGCTGGTGCAACGAGCGGTCTGTCAGGCGGTTACGTCGACAGTCAGACCGACCGCATGGGCCGACAGCACCGACTTCTGGAAATCGTAGTCCGAGTTGGTCTGGCCGAAGCCGTTCTGGTTCATCTTGTCCAGGGTGGCACTGACGACCTCGGCCCCGAAAACCTGCTTGTCCGAGATCGAGGAGGTCGAGCCGGACGATGTGCCAAAGCCGGACGTGCCGCTTATGCTGCTGATGAAATCCATGACACCCCTCCTTGGGTAAAATAAGCCCTTGTTCGACTCCTATCGGACTTCCGCCACCCGTTCTTTAGGTCCGGCCCTTCCCCGCGCCGATCCCCGAAGGGATGTTTTTCATGATCGGTCGCGGGCCTATTGGACAACGGCGCGCTCCCTCTGGTATGCCGACGGTCGACTTTCCCCTCCCCCGCAACCCAGGAGGCAGCATGCCCCTTCCCAATTGCCCACTGCCCGGTCTCGACCTGGAAGCCCTGTCCTGCTCCGTGCGCGATCACATCACCCATTCCCTGGGCAAGCCCTGCGTGGAGGCCGAACAGCGCGACGTGGCCATGGCCCTGGCCATGACCCTGCGCGACCGGCTCGTGGACAAGATGCTCGAAACCCGGGACCGCTTCCGCCAGTCCCGGGCCAAACGCATGTACTACCTGTCCATCGAGTATCTGCTGGGCCGCTGCCTGGGCAACAACCTGTGCAACATGGGGCTCGGCGCCACCTGCCGCGAGATGCTTTCGGCCTGGGGCTACGATTTCGACGAGATCCGGGAGTTCGAGCGCGACCCGGCCCTCGGCAACGGAGGCCTGGGCCGGCTGGCCGCCTGCTTCCTCGACTCCCTGGCCACCCTGGACATGCCCGGCAACGGCTACGGCATCCACTACGAATTCGGCCTGTTCAAGCAGTCCATCGAAAACGACCGCCAGGTGGAACGCCCGGACTACTGGCTGGCCGAAGGCATGCCCTTGCAGCTCGAACGCCGGGACCAGTCCGTGATCGTACCCCTGTACGGCCGGGTGGAGGACCATCAGGGACCAGACGGCACCTACCTGCCCCTGTGGGTGGACTGGCAGGATCTGGTCGGCGTGCCCTACGACATCCCCATCGTCGGCTACGGCGACCGCACGGTCAATTACCTGCGCCTGTTCGCCGCCCGCTCCACCGACAGCTTCGACATGCAGATCTTCGACCAGGGCGACTACATCAAGGCCATTCACCAGAAGGTCTATTCCGAACTCGTCTCCAAGATCCTCTACCCGAGCGAATCCATCGCCTTCGGCCGGGAACTGCGGCTCATCCAGGAATATTTCCTCGTGTTCTGCTCCCTGCGCGACATCACCCGCCGCTTCCTCAAACAGAACCGCAACATCGAGGACCTGCCCGACTACACGGCCATCCAGCTCAACGACACCCATCCGGCCCTGGCCGTGGCCGAACTCATGCGCACCCTGGTGGACGAACGCCGCCTGCCCTGGGAACGGGCCTGGGACATCACCACCCGCACCCTCTCCTTCACCAACCACACGCTCATGCCCGAATCCCTGGAGATGTGGCCCGTGGACCTCTTGGGCAAGGTCCTGCCGCGCCACCTCCAGATCATCTACGAGATCAACCGCCGCTTCCTGGACCAGATCAGCCTCGCCTTCCCGGGCGATACGGCCAAGCTGCGCCGCATGTCCCTGATCGAGGAAAACGGCGGCAAGCAGGTGCGCATGGCCAACTTGGCCGTGGTCGGCTCCCATTCCACCAACGGCGTGTCGAAACTCCACTCCGATCTGGTCAAAACCGTGCTCTTCCCGGATTACGCCGCCCTGTGGCCCGGCAAGTTCAACAACAAGACCAACGGCATCACTCCCCGCCGCTGGCTGCTCAAGTCCAACCGGGGCCTGGCCGGGCTGATCACCGAGGCCATCGGCGAGGACTGGATCACCGACCTCGACGACCTGCGCCGCCTGGAACCCCTGGCCGAGGACGCAGCCTTCCAGGAGAAGTTCATGGCCGTCAAGCGGGCCAACAAGGAACGCCTCGCCAACTACATCGCCCGCACCACCGGCATCATCGTCTCGCCCCGGGCCGCCTTCGACATGCAGTGCAAGCGCATCCACGAATACAAGCGCCAGCTGCTCAACGTCATGCGCATCATCCACGACTACCTGCGCCTGACCGAGGACGGCATCACTCCGCCCGTGCCCCGGGTCTACGTCTTTGCCGGCAAGGCCGCGCCGGGCTATTTCGAGGCCAAGTCCATCATCAACCTGATTCTGCGCCTGGCCCGGGTGGTCAACGCCGACAAGAAGGCCTCGGATTGGATCAAGGTGGTGTTCACCGCCGACTACCGGGTGTCCCTGGCCGAGAAGCTCATCCCGGCCGCCGATGTGAGCGAACAGATCTCCACCGCCGGCACCGAGGCCTCGGGCACGGGCAACATGAAGTTCTCGCTCAACGGCGCCCTGACCATCGGCACCCTGGACGGGGCGAATATCGAGATCCGCGAGGCGGTCGGCCCGGAAAACTTCCACCTCTTCGGCCTGACCACGCCCGAGGTGACGACGTTACTGCGCGACGGCTACGATCCCTGGGTCTACCACGCCCGCCACGCGGAGATCCGCCGGGTCCTGGACGCCCTGTCCGCCGGCCGGTTCACGCCCGAAGCGCCGGAAACCTTCCACTGGATCTTTGAAAAAATGCTGGCCCGGGGCGAGCGCTACCTGCATCTGGCCGACTTCATGGCTTATGTCGAGGCCCAGGAACGCCTGGGCCTGGATTATGCCCGACCGTCCGTCTGGGCACGCAAGGCCATCCTCAACACCGCGCGCATGGGGCCGTTTTCCTCGGACCGCACCATCCGGGAATACGCCCGCGACATCTGGAACATCAAATCCGTTCCTCCGCGCCAGGCGGTCGTACGCCCATGATTCGCGCCGCCACGGGCCTGCTCCTGTGCCTGCTGGCGCTGTTGCCGGCCGTCCCCTGGGCTCGGGCGGCCGGCATCGACTGCGCCAAGGCGACGACCAATGTGGAAAAGCTGCTTTGCGCCGACCCGGCGCTGCAAACGGCCGATGCCGCCGTGGCCGAAGCCTTTGCCACGGCCCGGGATGCCGCGTCCGACCCGGCGGCCGTGCGCGCCTCCCAGCGGGACTGGCTCAAGGTCCGAAACGCCTGCCCGGATGCGGCCTGCCTGGCCACGGTCCAGGCCGAGCGTCAGGCCGCCCTGGCCGCCCTGACCGCCGAGGCCCTGCGCCAACACGCCGCGAAACGCGCCCGGCTGCGCAACCTGCTCGGCTGGCCCGAGGACTGCGAACAATCGTTCCAGGAGCTGCTTTCCCCGGACGGCCGTGGTGCCACCACCCTGGGCACGGGCGTGGAGAGCCATCCCCTGGGCGATGGCCGCACCCTCTACTGCGTCCAGTGCGATCTGGCCGCCTACCAAGCCACCTACGTGATCATGTTGCAGGAAAAGCCCGAGGGCCCGGGCACGTTGCTGCGCTTTCCCCTCTACGACCGGGACGGCGCCAAGATCGTGCGCTCCGAGGACACGTTCCTCGCCGGAGCCCTGGATTTCACGCCCCGAACCGGCGAGCTGACCGTTTTTACCAAGGCCCGGGGCATCGGCGACTGCGGCTCGTACGTGCGCTACGCCTTTCCGGCCACCGGTCCAAAGCGGGTGACGGTCGTGGAGGCCCGGGTCAAGGGCTGTTCGGACCGCCCGCCCATGGAAACGGTCATCGATCCCGGCACCTGGCCCTTGGTCAAAAACTAGGGACGGCAGGGCCGCCGGAGGCGTCTCCCCTGCGCCCTGCTCCATTCGCCTAGGACCCCGTGTTCGGGGCCGGCAGGGCCGGAGGCAGGTCCGGCTTTCCCGCATCCGGCGCGGCCGACGCCGGGGTTGCGGCCTTGTCCGACCCCGGGGGTGAGGCTGGTTGCGCCGAGTCCCCGGCCGGGGGCACGGCCGGAGGCGTTGGGATCGGCACAGTCGCCTCCGGTTGGGCCGGAGTTTCCGGTGCGGGCGCAGTCGCGGGCGAGGCCGGCGCGTTTTGTTCGGACGGCGCCGCCGGGGCGGCTGGAGTCTCGGTCGGTTGCGACACGACAGGCATGGGCGCTTGGCCCCGGGGCGCCGCAGTTTCGGGCGAGACGGCCGGAACGTCCACCCCATCGGCACCCGGGCCAAGCTCACGCTCGTTCGGCGGCGCGACGCCCGGTTCCGCCCCCGGCCCTTGCAAGGGTTTGCCCCGGGCGGCATCGCCCAAGAACGGCACGTCGGCCACGATCACATCCACGCGACGGTTTTCCTGCCGGCCCTCGGGCGTGGCATTGCTGGCCACGGGCTGGTAAAAGGCTCGCCCCATGGCGGTGAAGCGCTCGGGCCCCACGCCGCCGCTCTCGGACAAAAAACGGATCACGGCCGAGGACCGGGCCGTGGACAGCTCCCAGTTGGACGGATACAGGGCCGAGTGAATGGGCATGGTGTCGGTATGCCCGACCACGTAAATACTCTTGTCCTTGATCTTCACCAGCACCCCGGCCACCTTGGACAGGACATCGCGGCCATGGGGCGTGACTTCGGCACTGCCCGAGGCGAACAGCACCTTGTCCACGAAATTGATCTCCAGCGCTTCCTTGAAACGCCGGATGCGCACTTCCTTGGAATCCATCTCGCCGTGCAGATCGGCCACCAGGGCGTCATAGGCGCTCTGGAGTTCGGCGGCCTTGCGTTCGAGCTGTTCGGCCCGCTTTTCCGCCTTGTGTTCGTCCTCCTTGGACTGGAACAGTTGCCGGGTCAGGTTTTCCAGGGCCTCGGGCACGCCTTTGCGCTGGTACAGGCTCCTGGCCAGATAGGCGGACAAGCCCACCGGTATGAGCACCAGGATCACCATCAACACCTTGAGCATGCGTCCTCGCATCGCAATCTCCCTTGGCGGCCGGCCCGTGTTTCCGGGTGCGCCCGCCTTCGCGTCTTCTCCGACGGCTTGCGCCAAAGTCCGGGACGATCCAGTTTCTATCCCGAATCGCCCGGAAAGGCCAATCCCCCGGCGTCCCCCGGCCTGGCAAGCCCCCTCGACGCCCGCAACCCAATCTGCTACCACCATCCCTCGATTCTATCTTCAAGGAGCGTCGCATGGATCTTGAAGCCAGCCTGGGTCGGGCCATCCCGTTTTACAAGCTGCAAGGCTGCGGGAACGATTTCGTGTTCGTGGACAATCGCGTGACCGGTTTCGCCCCGGAAGCCATGCAGGAGATGGTCGAGCCGGTGTGCCGCAAGGCCTTTGGCGTGGGCGCCGACGGCATGATGTTCCTCGACCCGGCGCCGGCCGGTTCGGGCCTGGACTACATCTGGCACTTTTTCAACGCCGACGGTTCCCGGGCCGAGATGTGCGGCAACGGTTCGCGCTGCGCCGCCAGGCTTGCCTACCTCATCGGCCTGGCCCCGGCCAAGCACGTCTTCGGCACCGACGCCGGTCCCATCGAAGCGGTGGTCGATCCGGACTCCGATCAGGTCACGGTGCTGTTGACCCCGCCCAAGGATCTGCGCCTCAACCAGACCATCGAGGTCGAACAGCAGCCCATCAACCTCCACAGCGTCAATACCGGCGTGCCCCACGCCGTGACCTTCCTCGAATCGGTCGAGAACGTCGATGTCTGGAAGTACGGCCGGGCGATCCGGTTCCACGAAGCCTTTGCCCCGGCCGGCACCAACATGAATTTCGTGGCCGTGGAAGGCCCGGGACGGCTGTCCTTGCGCACCTACGAGCGCGGTGTCGAGGACGAGACCTATGCCTGCGGCACCGGCGCCGTGGCCTCGGCCATCGTGGCCCGGGAACTGGACCTGACCGGCGACGAGACCGTTGTCACCACCACCGGCGGCGAGGAACTCGGCGTCATCCTCAAGGACGGCAAGACGTATCTGCGTGGGGCCGCCACCCTGGTCTACCGGGGCGAGTTCTTCCCAAGCAGCCTCGGACTCGACTAGCCGGACAGCCGCCGGGGCGCGCCCCTTCCGGGAGAAATTGATGCGTTACACCGGCGTCAACCACCTGGCCATGGCCACACGCGACATGGACGCGACCATCCGCTTCTGGCGCGATCTGCTGCGCATGCGCCTGGTC
>JAWRKJ010000169.1:0-9707 GCA_040307025.1 Desulfovibrionaceae bacterium
TTGGCCGCGAGAGTCTCGTCCAGCACGTTGAAGTTGGCGAACACCCGCAATTCGGCCTGATTGTCCGGGGACCGGAACACTTGTCCGTCTCCTGCGTCGGACTCGCCCTGGGGATAAAAAACACCCCGGGGATAGTCGATAAAGTACCCGTACTTCGTGTTGGAGTAGGTGTCGAACGCGGGCAATGCGCTTTGGGCCAAAACGGGACTCGCCTGGGGAAACGTTCCGAGGGTCAGGCAGCACAACAGCAAAAACAGGCGGATGGGCATGTTGTGGTTCCTTGTTGGTTGTGGATGTTGCGTGGTGCGCTTCCGCACAGCGTGAATCGCTGCCGGATTGGCGACCGCCGGCCGAAGCTGGAGCCATTTCCGGTTCAATACATGGTCTGGCCCCGAATAATACTGAACCCTTGGAATCCGGAGGCCGCGTTATGGGACCACGTGGAAGGATCGGAATCCTCGACGATATAGGTGCCGGGCGGCAGGGTCACGTTGGGGTAGCAGTTCCAGTAGGCATTGGGTACGCCGCCCTGGCCTGATTCCCCGACGGCACGCCACGGGCCGTAACGCGTGCCGTCGGAGCTGCGCAGACTGATGTATCCGGGAGGGCGGCCGTAATTGAAGTAGTGGTAATTCTGGATATAGACAATGGTGGAGGGTTGATCGATGGTGAAAAAGGTCGGATTGGCCGGACCGTTTTGCACGCCATTGATATTGCTATTGTTGAAGATGACATATTCCTGTACCTGAGTCGGTCCATACTGGGCAGGTTCCACTCGGCCATCCCAGGCAGTCGAGGTGGTTGGCACAAGCAACCTGCAGAGCAACAAGGTAAACCCCATCAGATAACACGTGATGCGCACGCTGTTTCCACGCATGGTCCGTTCTCCGTGTTCCCGTCGCCTCCAGGGAACGTGTGGCAAGGTTGTACGAACAGGGGCTATCCCGAACACCATAGTTGGATAATAGCCGAACACTACGCGAAACTTCTGTTACAATGTTTTGATATTGCCCGAAAGAGTGCTTCATGACAAGGGTTTTCCGTCAGCCTGGCGTATGCTCCAGCGGTCTCCTGGAGGCCTCGCGTGTTGGCACAGGTAGTTGGCCAAGCTTGACGGGATGCCGGCCGCCCGGCGAGGAAAGTTGCCTGATTCCCTCTTTTTTCTTCCGTAAATTCAAGGCAGTTGATCACCGCATACCGTTGGCGCCGCACTTTGCCGATTTTCATGAATGTATCCGTGTGGTATTGTGACCACATCGGCGACGGTGCCCGGGAATCGGCTGCGGTGATAAGCGGTATGGTGTTCACGAATTGCCCGCCCGCTTGCACAGGCCCGGCCTCTTCGTGCCACACCCCATCACCGCCTGCCGCAGGCCAAGGAGACCGCGCGTCCATGCATCCCCTCGAACTCGCCGAACCCGCCCCGGAGTTGCGGGAACGCCTCTTGGCCCTCGACACCCAGTCCTGCCTGGGCTGCGGGGCTTGCGCCAGTGGCTGTCCCATTCCCGGCAGTCCGGGCATGGATGGCTGGGACCCGCGGGTGGCCCTGCGCCTGATCAACCTGGGCTGCGCCGACGCGATTGTCGCGTCGGATTTCCCTTGGGTCTGCACCTGCTGCGGGTATTGTTCCCAGGCCTGTCCCATGGGCATCGATCTGGCTTCGGTGTTCGGCGCCATCCGCAGCTTTACCCCCCGGGACCGGGTCCCCGGCACCCTGGAAAAAGGCGTGTCCGCCGTGCTCGAATCGGGCAATAACCTCTCCATTCCCCTGGAGGATTATCTGGACACCCTGGAGGACATCGGCGGCGAGCTGGCCGAGGAGGAATGCCCGGGATTTTATGTGCCCGTGGACGCCAAGGAAGCGAACCTCCTTTTTTTCCTCAACTCCAAGGAAGTGTTCGGCGATTTCGACGACCTCAAATGGTGGTGGCGGATCTTTTACGCCGCCCGGGAGCGCTGGACCGTGCCCTCGCGCAACTGGGAGGCCGAGGACTGGGGTTTTTTCACCGGCAACGCCGAAGTGACCCGCATGCTGGCCCGGCGCAAGATCGAACGGCTGCGGGCCCTTGGCGCGGCGCGGCTTTTCATGCCCGAATGCGGCGGCGCTTCGTTCGCCTGCCGGTCGGGGCTTACGGCCTGCACCTTGGAAGACCCGGCGCAACAGGTCGATTTCCTCTATTTTTACGATTACCTGCTGCAACTGATCGAATCCGGCCGCCTGCCGCTCGATCCGTCGCGCAACGCCGGCCGGACCTTTGTCTGGCACGATGCTTGCCGTCACGGCCGGGAGCTGGAACGCCAGTGCGGCAAGGGCTATTACGACGAGCCTCGGAAAATCCTGGCCGCCTGCGTGGGGCAGGAAAACATGGTCGAGCTTTGGCCCAATCGGGCCAGTGGGCTGTGTTGCGGGGCCGGAGGTGGCAACTGGCCCATGCCCTATGAAAAGCAGTCCGCCGCCCAAGGGCTGTTCAAGGTCGAGCAGATCCGCGCCAGCCGGGCCGATGTGGTGGTGGTCGGCTGCGCAAACTGCCGCGACCAGCTCGCCAAGCGCCTGCCCCGGTTCTATCCCGACCAATGCCGCTACGAGGTCAAATACCTCTGGCAGCTCGTGGCTGAAACCATGGCCCCCGAGCCTTGGTCCGAGGCGGAAATCGCCCAGGGCCAGGAATTGGGCCGGCGGCAGCACCAGCATTTCCAGGCCGAACTGGACGGTGGCTTCTGATGGGGGCGCCGGGGCAGCTTCCGATCCTGGTGGTGGGCGCTGGGTTGGCCGGATTGGAGGCTGCCCGCGACATGGCGGCCATGGGCCGGGAAGTGCGATTGGTTGCGGCCGGCCGCCGGCTGGGTGGCGCCTTGGCCCATATCGCCCATCTTTTCCCCGCTGATTCGGACCCGCGTCCGGGCCTTGCCGCCTTGTGCCGGGATGTGGCGGCCGCGCCGCGCCTGACCATCTCCCTGTCCACCCGGCTCGTGTGGCTCGATGGCGAGCCCGGCGACCTGACCGCCCGGCTCGAAACCCTGTGCGACGGGCAAACCGATCCCCAGCTCGAAACCCTGGCCGTGGCCGGCGTTTTATTGGCCACGGGCCGACGCCCCTTCGAGGCGAACCGGCTGGAGCTTTTGGGGCATGCCCGGATTCCGGACGTGGTCACGAGCCTGGAACTGGCCGCAGCCCTGACGGGTCCCGGTCCGTTGGTCCGCCCATCGGACGGTAAACCGGTGCGCCGGATCGCCTGGGTGCTGTGCGTGGGCTCCAGGCTGCGCGGACCGGTCGACAACGGCTTTTGCTCGGGCGTGTGTTGCAGCGCCACTCTGGGCCAGGCCCTGGCCTTGCCCCAGGTCGAACGGACCCTCTATGCCATGGACGTGCGCGCGCATCTTCCGGGAAGCCAGGCCTTGCTGGACCGGGCTCTGACCGAGGGCGTGGCCGTGCGCTACGCCAGGCCTCATACCCTGTACCCGGGGCCGGGCGGCCATGGCGTCTGTTTCCGGGTCAGTGACACGGGGGCTGTGCGGCAGGAGACCGTGGACATGGTCGTGCTTGTCGTGGGGACCGAGGTCGCGGACCTGGCCCTGGAACCGGCCCGGGTCGCTGCGGTGGCAATGTCGCGATTCCGGTCCGTGCGCACGGGCTGTTTCGAGCCCAGCCGAACGAGCCGGCCGGGTGTTCTGGTTGCCGGCGGTCTGGCCGGTCCGGCCGAAGCGGCCACAGCCGTCATCCAGGGTGCGGCCGCGGCCTGGGAGGCGTGCCACCTTGGCGGATCGGGGACTTCGACCGCGCTTGCGGCCCAGGCTCGGGTCCTGGTTGTGGGGGGCGGACCGGCCGGACTGAGTGCTTCCCTGGCCTTGGCCGCGCTGGGGTTCCACGTGACCTTGGCCGAAGCAGCCGGGCATCTGGGCGGCAACAGCCGCAAGCATCCGCGTCTGTGGAAAGGAGAGCCGGTGCGTCCGGCCGTGGAAGCGCTCATGACGTCCGTGACCGATCACCCGAACATTGCCGTGTGTCTTGAGACCCGGGTGGCAGCCGTGGCCGGCCGGGGCGGCGAATTTTCGATCGACCTCGAGACACCCGCCGGATCTGCGGCAACCGTGGCCTGTGCCGCCGTCGTCCTGGCCATGGGCGGGCAGGAGGCCCGGCCGGACCAGTACCTGTTGGACCATGACCCTCGGGTCGTCACCCAGCTTGAATTTGAGGCCTGGCAGCGGGAACGTCCGGCCGAGGCCCAAGCCCTCGACAGCGTGGTCTTCATCCAATGCGCGGGCTCGCGTGGGCCGCACTGGCCGGCCTGCGGCCGGATCTGCTGCGCCCAGGCCCTGTCCTCCGCCATTGAGCTCAAAAAAAATCGTCGCGACCGGCGGGTGGTGGTCTGTTACCGCGACATCACCACACCTGGCGAACAGGAGGCGCTTTACACCGAGGCCCGGCGCTTGGGCGTGGTGTTCGTCCGTTTTCCCCCGCAGCAACCGCCGCTGGTCGAACGTTTGGGCGAACGGTTGGTGGTCACAGTCGAGGACCGGCTGCTGGACCGTTCCCTGCGTCTGCACCCGGATCGGCTGGTCCTGGCCGCACCCTTGATGCCGACTGGAGTGGCCGCAACCGCCGCTTTGTTCGGTTGTGCCACCGATGACCTGGGCTTTTTGACCCCGGCCGACCCCGTGTTTGCGCCTGTGGACACCACCCGGAAGGGGGTATTCGCCGCCGGCTTGTGTCTGGGGCCCAAGCCCCTCGATGCCACGGTGGCTGAAGCCCGGGCCGCCGCCATGCGGGTTGGGCTGGCCTTGGCCGGCGTGGTCGCCCCCTGATGCGCATTCCCCTGCCAGAAACTGCGGTCCCCTTGACGCAACCGGAACGGGGCTCTATTGTTGCAGGTCAAAACTATTAGGGGGATGGAGCCATGGCCGAAATGCTGGATGCCTGCGCCCGCGAGTTGTTGGAGGTCATGCCCCTGGTCATGCAGGACCTGCGACGGATCATGCGCGGCCAGAGTTCGCCGGATCTGCGCGTCCCGGAACTGCGCAGCCTGGCTTTCCTGCGCCTCAATCCCGGCTCCAACCTGACCGACTTGGCCGAGTACATCGGCGTTTCCTTGCCCTCGATGTCCAAGCTGGTGGATACGTTGACCTATCGAGGCTATATTGATCGGCGTCCCGACGTTGCGGATCGGCGTCGGATCTGCCTGGACCTGACCGAATCCGGGCGCAAGGTGTTGCATGCGGCCCTGGAGGCGGTCAAATCCTCCTTTGCCGGCAAGTTGTCCCAGCTGGGCGCGGAGGATCTCGCGGCCGTCAGCCACGGGTTGCAACTTTTGCAGCAGCTGTTCACTGTCATACCCTCCGGAGCGGGCGAGCCGCACGCCTGACCGCTTGTGATTGGCCCGATTTCCGGGCAGGATCAAAATCATGACGCACGCTTCTGGCGCCCCGGGCAAGAGCCAGGGGCCGCGCATCGCTTCGCGTTTGACCTTGTTCGCGTTGTCCCGATCATTTCGGCACCGTAATTTCAGGCTTTTTTTCGCCGGCCAATTCATTTCCCTTATCGGCACCTGGATGCAGTCCGTGGCCGTGTCCTGGCTCGTCTACCGGCTGACCGGGTCGAGCCTGGCCCTGGGGCTGGTCGGGTTTGTCAACCATTTGCCCGTGTTCCTGCTCGGGTTGTGGGGCGGCTACCTGGCTGATCGCGGCAGCAAGCGCAACATCCTCGTGATCACCCAGGCGGCGGCCCTGGTCCAGGCCCTGGCCCTGGCCATCCTGACCCTGTCCGGCCATGTCACCGTCTGGCTGGTGGCCGGATTGGCCATGGTGCTCGGCACGATCAATGCCGTGGATATGCCGACACGCCAGGCCTTCGTTGTGGAGATGGTGGGCAAAGAAGACCTGCACAACGCCATCGCCCTCAACTCCTCCATGTTCAACAGCGCCCGCATCATCGGCCCGGCCTTGGCCGGCATCCTGGTCGCGGCCATTGGCGAGGGCTGGTGCTTTTTCTGCAACGCCGTGAGTTACCTGGCCGTCATCGCCAGCCTTTTGCGCATGGATCTGCCTCCGGTCAAGCGGCGCGAGGGCCGCACGCCCATGGCTTCCCATGTGGCCGAGGGCCTTGTGCATGCCTGGCGGGATAAATCCATGCGCACCACTTTGGCCGGGCTCGTCATCGTCAACCTGTTCGCCTCCTCCTTCATGGTCCTCATGCCGGTCATGGCCGATGCCGTACTCGGCCGGGGCGCCCAGGGACTGGGCTTTATCCTGGCGGCCACGGGCGGGGGCAGCGTGGTGGCGGCCCTGACCCTGGCCGTACGCCGGGGGAGCAGGGGACTTGACCGGTTTCGGGTGCTCTCGGGTCTCGGCACGGGCCTCACGCTCCTGTTCTTCGCCCTGTCCCGCACCTACTGGATTTCCTTGCTGGTGGCGCCGTTTGTCGGCTACTGCCTGATCTTTTTCTTCGCCGCCTCCAACACGCTGCTCCAACTGCGCAGTCCCGATGCGTTGCGCGGCCGGATCATGGCGCTTTATGCCATTACCCTGGTCGGCATGGCGCCCTTTGGTTCGCTGTTGGCCGGCGGACTGGCCAGCCTGCTCGGTGTGCCATCGACGATCGCCGTCTCCGGCGCTATCTGTTGTGCCGGTATCGGACTGCTGGCCCTGGCCATGCCCGCGTCCGATCTGCCCAAACCCCCAACGTCTCATGCCACGGAGGCCCCATGCAGTTCATGAATCTGGGACAAACCGGTCTGGTCGTTTCCACCATCGGCTTTGGCGGCATTCCCATTATTCGGTTGGGGTTCCCCGAGGCCGAGACCGTGCTGCGCCACGCTGTGGACCAGGGCATCACCTTTTTCGATACCGCCAACAAATACCTGGACAGCGAGGAAAAGATGGGCCGGGCCTTTGCCGGCATCCGGGACAAGCTCGTCATCGCCACCAAGACCGGCCAGCGCCGGGCAAAGGAGGCCATGGCCGAACTGGAACTGAGCCTGACCCGGCTGAACACGGATTATATTGATCTCTACCAGCCCCACCAGGTGTCCCTGCCCGAGGAGCTTGAGGCCTTGCTGGCGCCGGGCGGGGCCATGGAAGCGCTGGTCCGGGCCAGGGAGCAGGGCAAGATCCGCCATATCGGCATCACCTCCCACAACCTGGAGATGGCCCGCAAGCTTGTGGCCACCGGGCTTTTCGCCACCATCCAGTTTCCGTACAATCTGGTGGAAACCGAGGCGGCGTCGAACCTTTTTCCCGAGGCCAGGGCGGCGGGCCTTGGCCTCCTGGTCATGAAGCCTTTTGCCGGCGGCATGATCGACGACGGCGATTTGGCCTTGCGCTTTTTGCGTCGGGAGACCGGACTGCTCGTGCTGCCCGGGTGCGACACCCCGGAACAGGTGGATCAGGCCGTGGCGTTGTTCGAGCGGGAACCGGTCTGGAGCGAGGCCGACGAGGCCAAGGTCGCGGCCTACCGCGAGGAGCTGGGCTCGCGGTTTTGCCGGCGGTGCGGCTATTGCCAGCCCTGTCCCCAGGGTGTGAACATCCCCTACGCCATGATGTACCGTGTGGTGGCCAAGCGCATGTCCCCGGCCAAGGCCGTGGGTTTTTCCGGGCCGGTCATGGAAACCGTGCGGCAGTGCGTGGCCTGCGGTGAATGCGCGGGACGATGTCCCTACAATCTGCCCATCCCGGACATGCTCGCCGAATATCTGGCCCTGTACGACAGCCATCGGGCCGGGATCTGACCATGAACGCATGGCAGACCCTCATGGACGTCCTGTGGTCGGCCGGCGCGGTGTCGGTGACGTCACGGTGCGTCACTCTCGCCAGCGGACGCCAAAGCCATGTCGCGGTTTCCCTGCGTCATTTCGTCTGCCAGCCGGCCAACCTGAACCGGCTGGCGGACGTGTTCGGTCCGTGGCTGGCTGATGGCCGCCCGGCGCTGTGCCCGGTGTCGAGCCTGCTTTCGCCGATCCTGTCCGGCGCGTTGGCCGCCCGTTTCGGGCTGCCGCTTATCCTGACCCGACCGTTGGACGCGGACAAGGGACCGGCCGGCCAGGTCTGCGGCCGGGTGGGCAAGGGGCCCATCGTGTTGGTGGACGACATCCTGGCAACCGACGACACCATCCTGGCTACGGCTGATTTGCTCACCCGGCACGGCGCCAAGGATGTGTCGCTGTTCGTGTTCGTGGACAAGCGACCGATTACGGCGCGCAAACCTTTTCCCTTGTCCGTGACCGCGCCGATCAAGCTCGACGAGCTGTTGCATTACGGCATCGGCACGGCCCGGCTGACCGGCGAGGCTGTGGACTGGGCCGAGGAGGAACTGCGTTTCCTGGAAGGGGAGGCGGAGACTTCACAACCGGAGTCTTGACCAGAAAGGCTGGCGACGCGCGGAACGGATGTTTTTTGTTTGGGGATTCCAAAGGGCTGCGCCCTTTGGCCGCCGGAGGCGTTCGTCCCCTGCACAAACAAAAAAGGCGCGGGTTGCCCCGCGCCTTTAAGGGAAGCCGGACACCCGGCCACAACCGTTACCGCTGCTTCCTTTCGGACCTGACGGGGTTGGCGGCGTAACCGCCATCCGGCTTCCCCGAAATTGTGGCGGAGAGGGAGGGATTTGAACCCTCGGTACCCGTTAAGGTACATACGATTTCCAATCGTACTCCTTCGGCCGCTCGGACACCTCTCCGCGAAGCACTGACAGATAGCTCCTTCCTTCCTTCTTGGCAAGCAAAAAGTGTGGGTTAGGCCAATTTTTTTCCGGTCAGCACCTCGTAGGCGGTAAGGTATTTCTCCCGGGTGCGGGTGATGACGTCGCCGGGCAGATTGGGCGCCGGCGGCTTCTTGTTGAAGCCCACGGAGGTCAGCCAGTCGCGCAGGAACTGTTTGTCATAGCTCGGCTGGGACTTGCCGGCTTCATAACCGGCGGCTGGCCAGAAACGCGAGGAATCCGGAGTCAGGACCTCGTCGATGAGGATGAGTCCGTCGTCGGTCAGGCCGAACTCGAACTTGGTGTCGGCGATGAGGATGCCGCGCTCCCGGGCGAAATCCCGGGCCTTGGTGTACATGGCCAGACTCGTGGTCTCGACCTTGTCGCACAGCTCGGCTCCGAGCAGATCCCGGGCCTTGGCCACGGTGATGTTCTCATCATGGGCGCCGAGGTCGGCCTTGGTCGAGGGTGTGAAAATGGGCTCGGGCAGAATCTCGGATTCGATGAGTCCGGCCGGCAGGGGATGGCCGCCGACCGTGCCCGTGGCTTGGTAGTCCTTGAGCCCGGAACCGGTGATATAGCCGCGCACGATGCATTCGATGGGCAACGGCTTGGCCTTTTTGACCACCACAGCCCGGCCGGCGAGCATGTCGGCATAGGGCGCGAGCTCGGCCGGAAACGCGGTCACGTCCGTGGCCAACAGATGGTTGGGGATCAGGTCCTTGAACCTGTCCATCCAGAACAGAGTGATCTGATTGAGGATCACGCCCTTCTGGGGAATGGGGTCCGGCATGATGACGTCGTAGGCCGAGATGCGGTCGGTGGTGACGATCAGCAGGCTTTCCGGGGACAGGGCGTAAATGTCGCGGACCTTGCCCCGGGAGACCAGGGGACAGGCCTTGATATCGGTCTGGGTCACGGCTTGCATGGCTTCCTCGCTTGACAGCGGTGCAAGAGGCTTTTCGTTGTGGGTTCCGGGAATGCGTCTTCCGCTGGAGAGGTCCAGGAGAGGCACTGCCTC
>JAWRKJ010000170.1:0-7428 GCA_040307025.1 Desulfovibrionaceae bacterium
GTTCCCAGAACCCGAACGACCGGGCCGAACCCTTGAACTTGTGCCCCTGGGCCTGGGCGGCTTCCAGGTCGCCCAGGGCCAAGGCGCGGTTGGCCGCGTTGATGGTTTCTTCGCAGGTGATGAAAAAAAGCGGCAACAGGGGACGCAGCCGCTTCCGGTCTGGCTGGGTGGGTTGCGGCGGTGCAGGGGCCTCGGAGGCGGTGCCGGTGCCCAGGTAGCGGTCGATGGCGGCCAGGATGGCGGCCTTGCGCACGGGTTTGACCAAAAAGTCGGTGAAGCCGGCTTGGCGGCAGCGCTGCCGGTGTTCGTCCATGGCATGGGCGGTCAGGGCCAGGATGGGAACGGGTTTGCCGACCTGCTGCTGGCGTTCCAGGTTTCGGATGGCCCGGGTGGCGTCGTAGCCGTCCTGGACCGGCATTTCCAGATCCATGAAAATGAGGTCAAAGGGCGCGGCCGTATGGCATTGAACCGCCTCGACGCCATTGGCGGCCGTTTCCAGGTGGTAGGGCGCGTTTTCGAGGTAGAGCGCGAGCAGGGCCACATTGTCCTGGTTGTCATCCGCCAGCAGAATGCGCGGTGGGCGTGGCGCGGTCATGGCGTGGTCTACCATTGCGGGTTTGGCAAGGGTTGGCCCGAAACCGGGGCTATTCCTCCATCCTAGCAGGGTTTGAGGGGGACGCAACCGGAAAAAAGAGCCGGGGGCGGTAGCAGATCCGGACCTCGGGGCACATGGCCCCGAGGTCGCGCACGAAGTCCTCCACCCGTCCGTCCGCCTCGGGGCAGAACTGGAGCCGTACCACGGCGGCGAACCGGTCCACCACCGTGGGCAGGGCCAGGTTGTCCTCGGCTTCGAGCAGGAATTTGAGCAGGGCCACATGCCGGGGCAGCAGGCGCACGTAGAGCCGCCGCGAGGCCGCGGGCGGCCGGTAGGGACCCTGGCGGCGTTTTTTTTTCACAGGGTCTCGCAGCCGTCGGTCGTGATGCAGGCCATGTGCTCCCAGCGCGCGCCACCCCATTTGGGATAGTACAGCCCCGGTTCCACGGTGACGATCATGCCCGGGGCGAGCACGCCCTCGGCGGCCGGGTTGAGGCTTGGCCCCTCGTGGGTTTCGAGGCCCACGCCATGGCCCAGGGAATGGGTGAAATGGGCGGCCACGCCTTCCCGGGCAAAGACCTCCCGGGCCAGGGCATGGGCTTCCCGGAAGGGCAGGCCGGGGCCGAGTTTGGCCAGGGCGGCGGCTTGGGCCCGCTTGACCCGGTCGAGCATGGTCCGGAAGCGTTCGGGCGGGCGCGAACCGACCCAGACCGTGCGGGTCTGGTCCGAGCAGTAGTCGGCATGGCGGCCGCCCACGTCGACCAGCACCAGGCAGCCGTCGGTGATGACCGTGTCGCCCGGAATGGCGTGGGGCAGGGCGGCGTTGGCGTCCACGGCCACGATGGGCGCAAAGGCCAGCTCCGAGGCGCCGAGTTCCCGGAAGGCCTTTTCGATTTCCCAGGCGGCCTGGGCCTCGGTGCGTCCGGGCGTCAGGATCTCGGGCAGCCGGTCCATGACCGCGTGGTTGATGGCGGCACTGCGGCGCAGGCGCTCGATCTCGTCGGTGTCCTTGATCAGGCGCAGCGGTTCCACGGCCTGGGTCACGGGCTCCAGGGCGATATGCTCGGCCAGGCGGGTGTAGGTGTCGTAGCCAAGGGTGGCCGCTTCAAAGCCCAGGCGTGTGACGCCCAGGCCCTTGATGCGGTCGGCCAGGGCCGCGAAGCGACCGGCGCCGTAGATGAGCAGCTGCTCTTCGGGCCACAGGCGCAGGGCCGCGTCCCGGTAGCGGGCATCGGTGAACAAAAGGTCCGGGCCCTCGGCGGTCACGCACAGGTATCCGGCCGATTCGTTGCATTGGGGGTCGTGGAGTTCGAAGCCGCTCAGGTAGAAGCGGTTGGCGGCGTGGGAAACGAGCAGGGCTTGTTGGCCCATGTCCGCGAGGCGGGCCCGGAGGCGTTCCCTGCGGGCGGCGAAACGGGCGCGATCAGTATCCGAAAGCACGATGACAGGCCGCTCCTTTTTCTGCGATTTCGGAGAGGGCAGGCCTCCCCTGGTCGGGATGTGTTTCAGATCGACGGCCGGACGTCAATCGCCGGGGTTGGGCACTGCTTGCTGCTGGACGTGGCACGGGCGGTTCGGTGGGGATCGGGACGAACGATGGAAGAGATGCCGGTTCACGACCGGGAAGGGAACCTTGCGGAGACAGCCCGACAGGCGCGCGCGGTGTTCGGCTTCCGGTGTCCGCCCTGCGGGGGGGCGGACACCGGAGGATGCGGGTGCGACGGGCCGGCTTACCAGGCCGGACGGCGGGGCGGACGCGGCGCGCGGGGCTTGGCCTCGTTGACCTTGAGGCTGCGACCCTCGAACTCGGTCCCGTCCAGGGATCTGATCGCCTCGTCGGCGGCGGCGTCGTCATCCATCTCCACGAAACCGAAACCGCGCGGTTTGCCAGTCTCGCGGTCGGAAATCAGTTTGACGGATTGGACTTCGCCGTAGCGGGCGAACAGGTCGCGGACACTGTCCTCAGTGGTGCGGAAAGGCAGGTTGCCAACATAAATGTTCTTGGACATGAGACACGGACTCCCAAACGGTTGACGTCATGCGAACGCGAAGCGTGTCCGGAGATCCAAAGGAAATCCGCCGGCTACGCTCCTCCCCAGGACAATCCCATCGGTCTGGCGACCGGAATGGCCCGATAGTTGGAGTGCATCCGTCGGTTTCTGCAACACAGTGGTGTAAAACGGTCGGCGCGCACTCTATTGGACTCCACAAGCGAGTCATGTCGCGCAAAGTCCGGAGGGAAAATCCTGCGATGCGGGTAGGCAATCGTCACGGCTTTGGGCGAACATGGAATTTCGTAGCTGATTTGAAAACAACTGGCAAGGGGAATGGCGGTTTCATTTGCATGGCAGCGCAAAGAAACAGTTTCAATCTTTTCAACGGGGCAAACAGCCGATTCCTGGGTGGATCGAGGGGGGATGCGCCTGGAACGATATTCTGCTAAAGGGTGGGGAGTTTCGCCGGGTCGGGCCGTGGAGGTTTTGATGTCCGAGAAGTACGAGGCGCAACGGTTTGAGGTCGTGGTGTCCTTGCGCGAAAGCTACAAAATGGGGGTTGGCGGCACTACCAAGGACAGTGAGCGGGTGCTGTATTATTTTGCCGCCAAGACGCCGGAAACAGGTATCAATCTTCAGGCGCTCAACGCCCAGAGCGTGCCCAGCGGTGAGCGTGTCAAAGTTGAAGAACCCGAATTTTTTGAAAAATACAAACCCGAGCCCCTGATCTATTACAATACGGTCAAGCCGCGTCTGGAAGCGATGCAGGGGCAGGTGGAAAAGGGCGAGAAGCATCTGGAAGCCGGCCGGCTGGACAAGGCCGAAACGAGTTTCCAAAAGGCCCTGGAATACGACGCCGACAATCTGCGGGCCATTTTCGGCCTGGGCAACACCTATCTGACCGCCGGCAAGCTGGAAGAGGCCAAGGACATCTTCGCCAAGATCATGTCCATCGACCTGGCTTTCGGCCCGGAGAACAAATTCCTGTTCAACGAGTTCGGCATCCGCATGCGCAAGCACGGCCTGCTGGACATGGCCCGTGCCTACTACGAGAAGGCGCTCAACGTGGCCGAGGCCGACGAGAACCTGCTGTTCAACCTGGGCCGGGTCTACTATGAACAGGGGCTTTTCGCCGAGGCCATGGCCGCAGCCGAGAAATCCTTGGCCATCAACCCCGGATTTCTCATCGCGCGCAAACTCAAGACGGCGGCCGACAAGGCGGCCCAGGCCGCGCCGCCGGCCCCACCGGCCGAGACCGACCCCGGTCCGTCTACCTGAACACCACCGTCTTGTTGCCGTACACGATCACCCGGTCCTGCAAGTGCCATTTGACGGCCCGGGCAAGCACGTTGCGCTCCAGGTCGCTGCCGGTGTTTTTGAGGTCCGCCACCGAGAAGCGGTGGGTTACCCGGGCCGTGTCCTGTTCGATGATGGGCCCGCCGTCGAGTTCGGGCGTCACGTAGTGGGCCGTGGCGCCGATGAGCTTGACCCCGCGTTCGTGGGCCTGGCGGTAGGGGTCGGCTCCGACGAAGGCCGGCAGAAACGAGTGGTGGATGTTGATCACCCGGTTTTCGTAGGGCGCGAGGAATTCCGACGACAACACCCGCATGTAGCGGGCCAGGATGATGAGGTCGGTGTTGTCGCCGAGCAGTTCGGCCATGCGCGCCTCGGCCGGAGCCATGCCGTCGTCGCCCACGGGCACGTGGTGAAACGGCACCCCGAAACTTTCCACGCTCCCGCGCAGATCGTCATGGTTGCTCACCACCATGGAGATCTCGCAGGGCAGCTCCTTTCTGGCGAACCGCCACAGAATCTCCATCAGACAATGGTCGTGCCGGGACACGAACAGGGCCACCCGCTTGGGCACGTCGGAATACGACAGCCGCCAGTGCATGGAAAACCGCGCGCCGACCACGTCGCCGAAAGCCGTTTCCAGGGCCGTGCGCGAGATGTCGAGGTAGGGCGTGGAAAATTCCAGACGCATGAAGAACGCGCCGCCCTCGGGGTCGGTGGAGTGCTGGTCCAGGTCGATGATGTTGGCCCCGTGGGTGTAGAGAAAGGTGGTGACGGCCGAGACAATGCCGGGCCGGTCGGGGCAGGTGATGCGCAGGCGGGCGGTGGCGTCCATTACGGTGGTTTCCTTTTTTGTGGCTTCCGGACGGATGTTCGCCGGGAAAAGCGGGATAACCCAGAACGGATTTTGAGGCCAGACCTCCCCTGCCAAATATTATTCGCACAATATTGTTATTTTCCGTAGATTCGTTTACAAGGAGCCAGCCTTTTCGAGCGCGTCCCCGCTTCGAGCGCGCCCGGGCCGAAGGGAAGCCCAACTTTTACCTGCGCCAAACGAGGTGCACCATGATCATCGGTATTCCCAAAGAGATCAAAACGCTGGAAAACCGGGTTTCTATGACCCCTGGTGCCGTGGAAACCCTGGTGCGTCGCGGCCACACCGTGCTGGTCGAAACCGGAGCCGGCCTGGGATCGGGCCTTTCCGACGCCCAGTACCAGGCGGCCGGCGCCAAGCTCGTGTCCGCCGACGCGGCCTGGAGCGCGGACATGGTCATTAAGGTCAAGGAACCGATCGCTACGGAATATACGTTTTTGCGCCCGGGCTTGCTTCTCTTCACGTACCTCCATTTGGCCGCAGACCGGCCCCTGACCGATGCCTTGCTCGCTTCCGGAACCACGGGTATTGCCTATGAAACCGTGCAGCTGCCGAACGGCACCCTGCCGCTTTTGGTGCCCATGAGCGAGGTGGCCGGCCGCATGGCGCCCCAGGTCGGGTCCCATGCCCTGGAAAAATCCCAGGGTGGCCGGGGTGTGTTGCTGGGTGGCGTGCCGGGCGTGCCCCAGGCCTCGGTGGTCATCCTCGGCGCCGGCGTGGTCGGGTCCAACGCGGCCAAGATCGCCGTGGGCATGGGCGCCCAGGTCACGGTCATCGACGTCAACCACGCCCGGTTGCAGTACCTCGACGACATCTACCAGGGCCGCATCGTGACCCTGGCCAGCAACGAGGCCCATATCCGCAAGGCCGTGACCTACGCCGACCTGCTCATCGGCTGCGTGCTCATCCCCGGGGCCAAGGCCCCGCATCTGGTCACCCGGGACATGCTGCCCACCATGAAGGAAGGTTCGGTCATCGTGGACGTGGCCGTGGATCAGGGCGGTTGCGTGGAGACCATCAAGGCCACCACCCATGCCGCGCCCACCTATGTGGTGGACGGCGTGGTCCACTACGGCGTGGCCAACATGCCCGGCGCCGTGCCCCGCACCTCCACCTTCGCCCTGTGCAACCAGACCCTGCCCTATGCCCTGAAGCTGGCCGAGCACGGATTTTCCGCCCTGCGTGACGATGCGGCCCTGGCCTTGGGGCTCAATACCTGGCAAGGTCACATCACGTTCGCGGGCGTGGCCGAAGCCTTCGATCTGCCGCTGACGCCCCTGGCCGAAGCCTTGGCCTAACAGAAAAGAGATGCGATTCCGGCGGTCTGGATTTTTTTGTTCCGGACCGCCGGTGTTTGACAAAAATGTTTTTCCCGAATGCCTTCCAGGGGATTCCCTTTGCTGACAACATGGGGTATCCACAAAGAACCTACTGTTCTCATGTAAATGCTTGAAATTGACTGCAAAGAGGAGGCGTCCATGAAAAGGTCCTGGCTATTGACCCTGTTTCTCGTCCTCGGCCTGGCCGCGCCGGTCCGAGCGGCCGACACCATCAAACTCGGCTTCAATATCCCGCTGACGGGCGATATCCCGGACGTGGGCGAGTCCTCGAAAAACGCCGCCGAGATGCTCAAAAAGAAACTCAACGACGCGGGCGGCGTCGAGGTCGGCGACAAGAAATACCAGGTGGAATTCGTTTACGAGGACAACGAGTCCAAGGCCGAATCGGCCCTGTCCGCGGCCCGCAAGCTCATCACCCAGGATGACGTCCTCGGCATCGTCGGTCCCCAGTCCAGCAAGCAGGCCGTGCCCGCCGCCGAGGCCGCCAATGACCTCAAGACCCCGATGATGGCCCCCTGGTCCACCAACCCCAACACCACCAAAAACCGCCCCTTCGTCTTCCGGGGCTGTTTCCTCGACACCTTCCAGGGCCCCACGGCCGCCAAGTTCGCCTCCGAGGAATTCAAGGCGAAAAAGGCCGCCGTGCTCTACGACATCGCTTCCGACTATCCCAAGGGCCTGGCCGAGGACTTCAAGGCCGCCTTCGAGAAGATCAACGGTCCGGGTTCGGTCGTGGCCTTCGAGACCTTCACCACCAAGGACGTGGACTTCTCGGCCCAGCTGACCAACATCGCCAAGTCCGGCGCCGATGTCCTTTTTGTGCCGCAGTATTATAATGAAGTGCCGCTGATCGTGAAGCAGGCCAAGTCCATGGGCTTCAACAAGCCGGTTCTGGGCAGCGATTCCTGGGGTTCGGGCGACCTCATGGGCCTGTGCGGCGACGACTGCAAGGGCTACTTCTTCGTCACCCACTACGCCGCCGCCGGCGCCAAGGGCAAGACCAAGGAATTTATCGACGAGTACACCAAGCTCTACAAGAAGACCCCTGACGACGTGGCCGCCCTCACCTGGGACGGCGCCAACCTGATGCTTCAGGCCATCAAGTCCATGGGCACCATCACCGGTGACATGGCCAAGGACCGTGAGGCCCTCATGAAGTCCATGGCCGGCATCAAGAAGTTCGAAGGCATCACCGGCAACATGTCCTATCCGGCCACCGGTGATCACGATCCCATCAAGTGCGCCGTGGTCGTCAAGATCGACGAAGCCGGCAAATTCAGCTTCTACAAGTCCGTGTGCCCGTAGGCGGACCGCGCGCCCGCTTCCGTGGGG
>JAWRKJ010000171.1:0-11103 GCA_040307025.1 Desulfovibrionaceae bacterium
GCGCCGTTCGGGCAGAGGCTTGCCCCGCGCCATACGTGAGCGCGGGGCAGCCGATCAGTAGCCCCTGGCGCGCATGCAGCGACGGTAGTTATGATCGCAATTGCGGAGGCAATCGTTCCAGCCGTTGCACCAAGCCGTGCAGCGCCGGTACTCCCTGTCGCAGCGGCCGGGCGGTGGTGGCGGCGGCGGGGGCGGTGGGCCATAGCCGCGGTTCGGCACGCAAGACCAAGCCCGGTTCGACCAGTGCGTACCGGGCGGGCATTGCGCCTGGGCCAAATCGCCCATGACGAGCATGGACCCAAACATCACGACAATGAACAGGACTGTCCATCGTGCCATGTGTCGCATGAAGCCCTCCTCTTGGAAAATATCCGCCGCGCCCGGATCGCGGCCTCATTTCCCGTTTACGGCCAAAGCGTCGTGCCCGCCAAGGACCTGCCCGTGTTGCTGCGGACAGCGACCAGGGCAGACGACTTCGACAAGACGTCCCGGGGGTGTTGAGGTTACACAAAATTTTTCCAAAAATCGAGCCGGGTTCAAGACGTTGCCATGACAACCACAACCACTGCCACCGCGCGCCAAGCGTTTCCGCGCGGCCTGATCCAGCCGGAAGGCGGCTTCCGCTTCGGCGCCGATGCCTTGCTTTTGGCCGCCTTTGCCGCGCCCCTGGCCGGCAACCGGGTCCTGGATCTCGGCACGGGCTGCGGTCCGGCCGGACTCGGGCTGCTGCTGGCCAGGGACGATCAGGACTCCCGCGTCACCGGCCTGGACAAGGACCCGGCCATGGTGACGGCGGCGTCCGAAAACGCCCGCCGGCTCGGCCTGGCCGACCGGTTCACGGCCTGCCAGGGCGATATGCGCGCCATCCGGGAGGATGCGCGGCTGGCCCCGGAGTCCTTCGATCTCGTCCTGGCCAATCCGCCGTTCCGCCATCCCGGCTCCGGCCGGCGGCCGGAAACTCCCGGACGCGACGCGGCCCGGTTCGAGCTCGACGGCGGCCTGGCCGCGTTTGCCGCCGCCGCAGCCTATGCCCTGCGCAACCAGGGCCAGCTGGCCTGTGTCCACCTGGCCGAACGCCTGGGTCACATTATAGAGACTTTGACCTGCAATCGGTTGGAGATCAAGCGTCTTTTGCCCCTTTGCGCCCGCGCAAACGAACCGGCCAAGCAAGTTCTTCTCCTGGCCAGAAAAAACGGTCGTCCCGGATTGCGCCTGGAGGCCCCGTTGGCGCTCTATACCGGAACCGGTCCGACTTCCCGGCTCACCGAGGCGGCCTTGCATTTCTGCCCGTTTCTGGCCTGCAACCCCGGTCCTGAAAAAATCGGAGGGGATGCCTGAAAGGGCACCCCCTCCGTGCGGCCCGATGCTGCCCTTCATCCGGCCGCACTTCAACCCGGCACGCTAGTTCGGGTCGAAGAAAACGACGGTCTCGGAGGCGACAGGAGAACCCTGCGGCGTGCTGGCCTGCCGGCGCATGGACTGTCCGGCCTCGGCCAACCGCGCGACCAGGCTTTGCGAAGCCTTTTTCGCTCCCGACCGAGCCAGCACCACCGGTTCGTCCTCCAGCCAGCGGGGCGGATTGGCCAGGTACAGGCCTGCGCCCAGCACCAGTATCGCACCGATCCATACCAAGCCGCGCATACTCTCCTCCCCGCGTGTTCCGCCCGCCGGCTGACGAACGTTGACCGGGGGAAAGCCAGAAGCGTGCCAGATGGCATCCGTCCTTTTTACCCCTGAATTTTCTTGTAATAATTTGAAACGCCGGCCAATGCCGTCCGTCCGGCTCCGCCCAAGCCACGACAAGCGACCGCTTTGCCGATATTTCACGATTTTTCCGAGGTTGGGCCGGCGGCCATGGTGTCCCGGGTCACCCCGAGGCCAGGGCCTTGGGGGCCGTCAGCAGACATGCGGCCAGCACGAGCAGCACGATGGCCGCGCCGCCGGGTCAGAACACTTCCGCCTCGAACCAGTAAAGACTGGCGTCGGGCCGTTTCCAGGTGCCCGGAGGCAGGCCGGCCTTGGCACAGGTCTGGTCCAGGAAGGTCTCCCGGTTCCAGCCCCACTCCACCGGCACCTGGGGCAACAGCAGGCCCGAACGGCCCCCCCGGCGGATGAGCAGGCCATGGCGCCCCACTTCCACGAGGGCCGGGTCCGGGCACGGGGTCAGGGGGCTCAGGATGGAAATCTCGATGGCCACGTCGGGAAACTCCCGGGCGGAAAGCGGCGGGAAACGCGGGTCCTCGAAGGCGGCGGCCTCGGCCATGGCGGCGATGGTCAAAAAAAGCGGCTGATCGCCCACGATATGGCCAATGCACCCCCGCAGCCGCCCGCGCAGGGTCAGGGTCACGAAGGCCCCGAAGGGCTGACGCAACGTGTCGGTAGGCGGTTCGGGGAGGACGGCCTCGCGGCCGGACAGACGACCGGCGATGCGCAAACGGACCACGTTTTTGAGGTAGTCCTTCTCTTCCTGGCTGAGGGAAAACCGAAAGACGTCCATAACGGCTCCTTCGCTCATGGTCCGCGGCCGGATTGTCGCTGGACCGGTTGCGATTGTCGCCGACCCGGCCGTCAAGGGCAAGACCGCAACGCTTCCCCGGCCGCCGGATCGGCTAGCGCCCGCGCCGGCGGCAAAAATCCCCGAGCAGACCGTAGAACTCGCCGGCCATGGCCTGCATGAGAAAATGGCAGTCCGTGGGGAACGGCCGGGTGGGGATGTCGTGCTCTTCCAGAAAGGCCAGGGTTTCCGGGGCCACGTCCCGGCCGTGGGCGTAGAGCACGGGCAGGTGCAACCCTGCCAGGGCCTCGCCGGCCCCGTGGCTCCACTTGCCCGGCAAGGCCCTGGCCAGCCGCCGGGTGGCCATGATCGTCTCCAAAAAGGCGCGCTCCCGGCAGAAACGGAGTGAGGCATAGTAATGGCGGCAATAGGGGAACCGGCCCAGGTAGTCCCGGAAAATCACCTGTTCCTTGAAGTCCCGGAACCATTCCCCGAACCGGCCGGACAACCGGGCCGCCTCGGCGTGGGCGGCGATATAGGAACCGAACCGGGTGAGCGGAGTCTCGGCCAGAACCAGCCCGGCCACGGTGTCCGGCGCGGCGTCGCGGCAGAAAAAGATGGCCGGAATGCCGCCCAGGGAATGCCCGACGAGATACAGGGGGCTCGGGCGCAAAGCGGCCGCGTCGCAAAGATGGTAGATCAGGGCCCGCAAACGCCTGGCCGAGGCCTCCAGGGAATGATCCAGGGCCAGCGGTGACCCGCCATGGCCGGCCATGTCCGGCACGATCAGACTCATCCCGGCCAGGTACTTCGTTTCGAAGGCCTCCTCGAAAGCCAGATGCGAATCGCCCAGCCCATGCAGGCAGACCACGGCCGGCGCCCGGCCAAGCACGATCCGCGCCCGGGCGAACACCGGGCCGTCCTCGGTCGGGACCAGGATGTCGCGGACCTCGCCCCCGCCCGTGGCCCCGGAAGCAAACTCGTTTCCCATGTTCTTGACCTATGCCCTCGCTCGCCTGTAATCCTAGCCATAACCGTGGACCTTGCCAATCTCCGGGCAGGCTCCAAAACTTCGAGCCGGCGCAAGACGCGCCGGACAAGGGTGGGCATCATGAAACTGACCGTTGCCGGGCGGATGGGCCTTGGATTCGGACTGGTATTGGCGGCCATGACCGCCGGCGCCCTGATCATGACGTTTTCCATCGGTACGGTGAAGGAGCGGGCCATGCTGATCCGCTCCGAAAGCCTGCCCCTGGCCGATGAAGCTGCCCGCATGCAGTTTGAAACGGTTAATGTCCAGCAATTTCTTACCGATGTCTCGGCCACGGGCGAGGAGGACGGCTTTGCGGAAGCCGCGAAATCGGCCACAATTTTCCGCCAGGGCGTGGCCCGGTTCGAATCCCTGGCCAGCCAGGACGGAAACACCGTCCAGATGGACGAACTCAAGGCCCTGGCCGCCGACTTCGAGGCCATGTACGAACAGGGCATCCGCATGGCCAAGACCTACATCAAGGAGGGTCGCGCGGCCGGCAACGTTCTCATGACGGATTTCGACGCCCGCACCGAAGCCCTGGCCAAGCGCATCGATCCCCTCAAGGACAAGCATTTCAAGGCCGCCGACCAGCGCATGACCGAGGTCGTGGCTGACCTGACCAGCGACTTGCGGCTCCAGTACATCCTGCTCGCCCTGTCCCTGATCATCGGCATAGGCACGGCCCTGACCCTGTCGCGCAACATCCTGAACCAGCTCGGCGCCGAACCCGAAACCGTGGCCGCCCTGGCCCGGGAAGTGGCGGACGGCCGCTTCGACAAGGCCCGGGCCCTGTGCGCCAAGGGCCGCGCCATCGGTGGTGTCATGTCGGCCATGGCGGCCATGGCGGCCAAGCTGGAAGCCTCATTTGGCGAAATCGCCGCCGAACGGGCCGAGGCCGAAGCCAAGGCCGCCGAGGCCGACCACAGCCGCCAGGAGGCCGAACAGGCCATGGCCAAGGCCGAGCACGCCCGCCTGGAAGGAATGGCCGAGGCCGCCGACCGGCTGGAGGACCTGGCCGATACCGTGGCCCGGGCCGGCAATGCCCTGACCGACCGCGTGGCCCAGGCCGCAAACGGTACCACCCGTCAGCACGACCGCACCACCGAAACCGCCACGGCCATGGAGGAAATGAACGCCACCGTGCGCGAAGTGGCCGAAAACGCCGCCCGGGCCGCAGACAGCGCCGGCGCCGCCCGGGAAGGCGCCCATGAAGGCCTGGCCGCCACCGAGGAAGTGGCCCGCTCCATCGACCGGGTGCGCGAGCTTTCCGAAGGCCTCAAGGCCAGCCTGGACGGCCTGGGCGAACGGGCCAAGGGCATCGGCGCGATCATGAGCGTCATCTCCGACATCGCCGACCAGACCAACCTGCTGGCCTTGAACGCCGCCATCGAGGCGGCCCGGGCCGGCGAGGCCGGACGCGGGTTCGCCGTGGTCGCCGACGAGGTCCGCAAACTCGCCGAAAAGACCATGACCGCCACCGGTGAAGTGGCCTCGGTGGTGGCGGCCATCAACGACGGGGTGCGCGAGAACGTGGCCGGCATGGACACGGCCGTGGAAGCCGTGACCACCACCACGGCCCTGGCCGGCAAGGCCGGCGATTCCCTGCGCCACATCGTGGCCATGACCGAGACCGCGACCGCCGAGGTGCGCCAGATCGCCGCAGCCTCGGGCCAGCAGGCCACGGCCGCCGAGGAGATCAACCGGGCCCTGGCCGACATCAGTCTCATCGCCGAGGAGACCGCCCAAGGCATGCACGAGGCCGAGGACGAACTCGACCGGCTGTCCCAGTCCGCAGCCAAGCTGGCCGGCCTCATCGAAGGCATGCGTCGGGAATCCACCGCCGCCCTGCCCGGGTAAACGCACCAGGGGGCGCGGATGCGTCCCCGACTGTCAACGCGCGTTGCCCTTGGGCATCCCGTAAAAAAGCCCGGATCGCGGGAAGCGGTCCGGGCCTCGACGTGGCTGCGTGAGAAACGGTTTACAGGCCGCGTTCCTTGAAAAAAGGCGCGTATTTCCTGTCCGTGCCCTTGATGTGCCCGACCAGCCAGTTCTTGAGGAAATTCATGACCTCGTTGGTCAGGGCCACCTTGCCCGCCCGGAATTCCTCGCCAAAGGCCATGACCTTCTCGACAAAGGCATCGTGTTCCTTGCGGTGGTGCACATAGCCGGGATACTTGTACTTCTCCATGAGGCCTTCCTCGAAGCCGAAGTGCTCCACGGCATAATCCTCCAGGCCCTTGACCACCTGTTCCACTTGCGCCTTGCCCTTGCCGGTGCGCATGGCCTCGTGCAGGTCGCAGATCATCCGGACCAGGATCTGATGCTGGGCATCGATATCCTTGATCCCGATCCGCAACGAATCGTCCCAGACCAGGATGCCGCTGTCCATGGAGCACGACGCCCCACCGGCGCCGGAGGAAGCCGACTTGGCCGGCACCGGGGCGACCGGCTTGGCCGGCGCGTGGGGGGCGGACTTGGCCGGCAGGGCCTTGACCGCCTTGGGACGAGCGGCCGGCAGCGACCGCGGCGCAACGGGACGGGGCTTGGCCGGGGCCAGGGCCGGCCGCACGGGCTTATGACCGACAGCGCGGGCCGGCGCTTCATCGCCGCTCATGCGCCGGATCACCTCGTCGAGTTCCCCGGCCAGTTCGATCAGGGCCGACAGGGCGGCAATGGCCGCGCTCATGCCCTCGGCCGTCTGCTGGGCAATGGCGTTGACCTCTTCCACGGCCCGATTGATCTCCTCGGAGGTGGCGGACTGCTGTTCCGAGGCCGTGGCAATGGATTCGACCTGGGAAGCCGTGGTCTCGACGATGCCCACGATCTCGTCCATGAAGCGTCCGGACTCGGCCGCGGCTTCGGTACTCTCCTCAATGCCCGTGGCGGCCGATTCCACGGCGGTGATATTCTCCCGGGCCTGCTCCTGGATGGAGTGCACGGCCTCTCCCACTTCCTTGGTGGCGGTCATGGTCTTTTCGGCGAGTTTGCGGACCTCGTCGGCGACCACGGCGAACCCGCGTCCGGCCTCACCGGCCCGGGCCGCCTCGATGGCGGCGTTCAAGGCCAGCAGGTTGGTCTGGTCGGCGATGTCGGAAATGACGTTCATGATATGGCCGATGCTGTCGGCCTGCTGCCCGAGGCGTGTCATGGAGGCTTTGAGTTCCAGGATACGCTGGCGGATGCCTTCGATGGAGGTGACGGCCGAACGCACGCCCTTGGCACCGGTGATGGCCTTGTGCTTGGCCGCATCGGCGCTGGCTGCCGCGTTGGCCGCGTTTTTGGCCACTTCGAGCACGGTGGCGTTCATCTCTTCCATGGAGGTGGCGGTCTCGATCATGCGGTCGCGCTGGTGGGAGGCGCCGTCGGCCACCTGCTCGGACTGGGAAAGCAGGCGCGTGGATTCGTCCATGACGCTTTCGGACACGGACCGGGCCTTGGTCGCGGTCTCGCCCAGGCGCGCGACCAGTTCGGCGGACCGGGCCTCCTGCTGGCGGGCTTCTTCCAAGGCGCGTTCGGCCTCGGCGGCATGGACCTCGGCTTCGTCGCCCTTGGCCCGAGCCTCGGCCAGGCTGGTTTCCAGAGCGGCGACCATGCGGGCCAAATCGTCGCGCAGCCGGGCCAGTTCCGGCGGATAGCGGCCTTCGGACGGAGCCTTGAGATTGCCGCCGGCCACGGCCGCGGCATAGGCCTGAAGCCGATCCAGGGGCCGGCGCAAGGTGCGGCCGAGCAGGAAGAGCATGGCCAGGAAAACCACGGCGGAAAGGGCCATGCCGCCGGCCTGAATCGCCAGCATGGTGGTGTCGCCGGCCTCGGATTGCTGCTGGAGAAAATTGACGGCCTTGTCCTGGGCCGCCACCACCGCCTCGGCTCCCTGGACCACCTTATCCACGGTCGCGGCATCGGGTGCGTCCAGCACGTTGTCCACTGCGGCCGCAAAGGGCTTGAGCAGGCTGGAGGCGGCTTCAAAAAGCTTCGCAGCCTCGGCGCCCGGCCGGGGGATCGCAAAGCTTTTTCCATTTTGGTACCGCCCACCCTGCAGGAGCAGGTTCTGGACGTGGCTGATGGTTTGCAAGCGTTTGCGCAAGGCCTCGGCCTCGGCGGGCGCGACCGTGCCGGTCTTGTCCCGGTGCAGCAGGGACAGGGCGTCCTTGGCGATCTTTTGGACCTGCATGCGCTGGCGGCCGGCCAGGTTGATGACCAGGCCATCGCTTTGCTGGCCCACGGTAATGGTCCAGGACGCGACGCACATCACACAGCACAGCAGAAACATCAAACCGAGGGAACAGAGAATCTGGGCGCGAATTGTCATCGGAAGGCTCCTTGGGCCCGGGCGTCAGGCGATCCCGCAGGCCGGGCAAGCCACTTCCAGCACAAGGTTTGCGCCAAAGTCAATCCACATTTGTGTTATCGGAAAAGCGAGGCTCCGGTGGAAAGCAATTGTTCCAGTTCCTTATCGCGCAAGGATAAGCGGGTGCGCAGCCGGACGATTTCCTCGCCCGGATCGAACAGCGGGTAATCGCTGCCGAAAAGAATACGATCCCGGGGATGGCCGTCAAAAATACGGCGCAACGTGTCGTCGTCGATAAAGGCCAGAGTGCTCGACGTGTCGATGTAGACATCCTTCCCGATCAGATGCTCCAGGGCATATTGCCAATGGAGATACCCGCCCATGTGGGCGGCAATGACGGTCAGGTTGGGGAAATCGCGCACGATGGCCGCCACCTTGGCCGGGCAGGAATTGTTCTGCTCCGGGGGCAGGCGGTCGCCCACGTGGAGCATGACGACGAACCGGCCGGACAGGCTTTCAAAAATGGGGCACAGCTTGGGATCGTCCAGGCGGAAGCCCTGGAAGTCGGCGTGGAGCTTGATGCCCTGGATGCCCGAGCGCCACAGGCGTTCCAGCTCGCGTTCGTTCCCCGGATAATCGGGGTGCACGGTGCCGAAAGACAGCACCTCGGGATGCTCCCGATGGATGCGTATGGCCCAGTTGTTGGCCGGCACGACCTGGGCCGGGGTGGTGGCGGCGGAGTGCACGACCACCTTGTCGAGGCCGGCCCGTTTGGCCCGGACGATCAGATCGTCCATCTGGCCGGTGCCGACTGGGTGGATGCCGTAATGGTCCTCGAGCATGGTCAGGACCTTGTCCGAAATCTTGGGATGATAGGCGTGCGTATGGATATCGAGCAGCATGTCGGAATTGTGGAAAAGGCAGAAGTTAGACGGAAAAGAGGCCGCGCAGCCAATCCGGGACGGCAACCGGCCGGCCCCCGGTGGAGGTGCAGGCGTGCACGGTCTCGCCGGCGACCAGGAGCACGGAGGTGTCCGGGGGGCCGTAGACCTGATAGACGAAGGTGATGGAGGCCCGTCCCCAGACGCTGATGCCCACCCGCACGGCCACGGCCTCGTCGAAATGGGCCGGCCGCAGGTAGCGGATGGCCATGTCGCGCACGGGCAGCCAGATGCCGCGCGCTTCCACCGCGTCGTAGCTCAGGCCGCGCTGGCGGATGAAAAAGCTCCGCGCGCGCTCGAACCAGTGGGGATAATGGCCGTAATACACATAGCCCATGCGGTCGGTCTCGCCGTAGGACACGGTGAGCGGCAGCCAGGCATCCGGCCGGGGGAAGGGTTCGGGCTTGAGAAGCAGGGTCATGCGACCTCGGACCGGGCCCAGTCCAGGGTCCGGGACAGCAGTTCGAAGCCGGGCGCAACGGTGAGCCCGGTCGTGGCCGCCGTGCGCTCGGTGAACACCGACGCTCCCGAGGCAGGCAGACCCGGACGCCAGAACAGAAACGGCACCGGGTCGGCGCTGTGGGTGCGCAATTCGATGGGCGTCGGGTGGTCGCAGGCCACGAGAAACGCGGCCGTGTCGCCCAGGGCCTCGCGCAGGGGCGCCAGGATGCGGGCGTCGAAACGGCGGATGGCCTCGACCTTGCCGGCCACGTCGCCGCCATGGCCGCATTCGTCGGGCGCCTCCACGTGGAGGAAGACAAAATCGCCTTGGGCGAGAAATTCGAGCGCCGCCGCCACTTTGCCTTCGTAATTGGTGTCGAGCAGGCCGGTTGCGCCGGGCACATCAAGGACAGTCATGCCCGCGGCCCCGCCGATCCCCTTGATCACATCCACAGCCGAAACCACGGCCCCGCGAAGCCCGAAGGTCTCCGTGAAATCCGGCAGACGCAGGGCCCGGCCTTGACTCCAGGGCCACACGGCATTGGCCCGGGTCGGATTGTCCGGCTTGGCCAGCAAATGGGCCGCGCCTTGGACGAAACGCCACAGGTCGGGAGCTTGGCGATACTGCTCCATATCCGGGGCGATACTCTGGTCGGTAATGTCATGGGGCGGTCGTATGTCCACCGAGGACTCGGCCTTTCCAGCCCCATTCCGGATCACGAGCAGGTGTCGGTATTGGATGCCCGGATGGACCTCATACCCGGGGGGGCAGCACTCCCGGCCGATGGAGGCAACCAGCGGCCGGGAGACCTCGGTCGCAATGTGCCCGGCCGCGTAGTCGCGCATGATCCCGGATTCGGAAAATTCGCTTACCGATACGGTATTGAGCCGAAATACCAGATCGTCCGGAGCCAGGGGCAAGCCCACGCCTGCTGCCTCGATGGGGCCACGACCGGTATGGTAACGGGCCGGATCGAACCCGAGCAGGGCCATGTTGGCCACGTCCGAGCCCGGGGCCAGGCCGTCCGGCACGGTGCGGCACAGGCCCAGCCGGGCCTGGCCGGCCAGCCGGTCCATGACCGGCGTATCGGCCGCCTCCAGGGGCGTCTTGCCGCCGAGTTCCGGGATGGGCCGATCGGCCATGCCGTCGGCGATACAAAAGACGAGTTTCAGGCTCGCGCCGTGGGTCATGGGACAATGCCTCCGCAATCCGTGTCGCGCCGACCCGGCAGGAAGCCGGCGGCGGACCGGAGCATGGGCTCTGGCCTACACGCCAACCGGCCGCCGGGGCAAGCCCTTTTCGCGGTGCCGGGCCAAGGGCCGGAAGCCTTGCGTAACCGCCAGGCCGCCTGGGTCGACCTTTTTCCCATGGCGCGGCGACCGACCGGAAGGCCTGGAACGGTTCTGGCAAAGCTCCTGGCGATCACAGGGAGGATGCCCATGTTCATACAGCCCAGCATCTTGGAATGCATCAGTATTTTCGAACCGACCCAGGGAGTGTGGCAAAGCGAGACCGTCGAAACGCCGACGCTCCCCCCCGACACCACGCGTCAGGATGGCGACGAGGAGGATTTCGAGGCCTTCTGCCGCCGCTCGCTCAGTTGCTGACCGGTCAGTGTCCACCGAGAGGCCGCAGGTCCACGCCCCGATCGCGGATCAGGCGCGCGGCCAGGTCGGCGCAATAGCCGCAGGTTCGGCAGGTGTGGGAACAACCGTCGGTGCGCTCGAAAAAGTCCACGGGCAAGGCGGCATTGTCGAGCCACAACCGGCCGGCAAGGGCCTCCAGGGTGTCGAGCAGCCAGAGCAGATTGCCCGTATACGAACCGGCCAGATAGGCGGCCACCACGTCCCGGAGCGCGGCCGGCTCCCGGGTCCGGCCGCCGAGCTTGCAAAAATCCACCACCCC
>JAWRKJ010000172.1:0-3166 GCA_040307025.1 Desulfovibrionaceae bacterium
CCCCCCCCCCCCCCCCCCCCCCCCCCCCCCCCCCCCCCCCCCCCCCCCCCCCCCCCCCCCCCCCCCCCCCCCCCCCCCCCCCCCCCCCCCCCGCCGGAGGCATCTTTCCCTTCCCCTCACTTCTTCCCCAACTTCGCGTAATACGCGTTGGCGAACAGCGCGCCGGCTTCGGCGATGAGCGGGCCCAGGTCGTGGGCTTCGAGCACATCCCAGCCGATAAAGCGCAGGGAGGCGCCTTGGGGCAGTTCCGGCGCCACCCCGGGGCAGGTGGGCGGGATCAGGGCGCCGCCGGCGATGGTGGCGGTCTCCGGGCCGAGGAAGCAGTCCACCAGCGGCTCCAGGGCCTTTCTGGCCGACTGTTTCACCATGACGAACAGCGGCGAGACCAGGGCGCCTTTGCTTGGCCAGATGATTTCCACATCGCCCTGGCGCGGGGCGGCATTGGCAAAAAAGTACGGCATCACGCCGATGGGCGGCGGATTGGCGCCCGGGGCCGGCCGGAAGATCTGGGACGGATGGGTGTCGCAGACCATGGCCCGCCCCAGGGCGGATACGGCCTCGGGGCCGTGGGTCAGGCGGATGTGGAGGAGCAGGGTCGAGTCGCCGGCGGTTTCCGGCGGCCCGCACAGGCCGATGCGGTCGGCGTAGACCGGATCGAGCAGATCGGAAAAGGAGTGCGGCACCGGCAGCCCGCCAAGGCGCGACGGAACCACCACCATGACCAGGGGATTGACGGCGTAGATACGGCAGATCCCGCGCGGATCGGCCAGTCCGGCCCCGGCCAGGGCCGGCGGCATGGACTGGGGCAGGGGCGAGAGCAAATCGCCCACGGCGAAACGGTCCCGGAAGCTCTTGGACAAAAAGCCGTTGAGCCCGGCCGAGACGATCAGGTCCGGCACCTCGTCGGGGCGGGTCAGACCGCTGGCCAGGTCGTTGAGGGTGTGCTTGCCGCAGCTGTCCATGAAAATGCGCGGCCAGACCGCGTCCGGGCCAAGGCCGGCCTTGAGGTTCTCCAGGGCAATGCCCATGGGCGCCTTGAGCGGACAGGGCAGGCTCAAAAACATGCGCGGCCCGGCGCCGCCGTCGGCCGACCAGCCATCGCAAAAAAGCGGGCGCATCCCGGGCGCGGGCTTGGCCGCTTCCAGGGCGTCCAGAAACTGCCCGCCGTCCAGGCCGTGCAGGCCAAGCAAGGTTTCCATGGCCAGAAACGGCGCGGCCGAGGCCAGAAACTCCGCATCGGTCACCGCGGAAACGCCCCGGGCAGCCAGGACCTCCCGGGCAGCCGGATGATCGGCCAGGAACCGGCTGACGGGCCGGCGGAGGCGGGCAAGGGCTGCGGCAGAGGCGGGAGAAACGGCAGGGGAAGACGCCTCCGGCGGGCAAAGGGCTGTGCCCTTTGCAATCCCGTGAGAGAAAGAGCTTGCTTCTTTTTCCATCGTGTTACTCCGAAAGGGTCACGGGCCGGCCCAGGCGCAGGGCCTCCCGGGCCCGGCTGAAACGGGCGTCCAGATCGGTGAGCTCGGCCAGGACACATTCCTCGTCCGGACTTCTGTCGATGACGGCCGCCACACCGCCACAGCGAAAAACCAGTCGACGCTTGGCCAAAAGCGCGAGCAGCGGGTCATGGGTGGCCATGACCACGATCTTGCCGCTGCCGGTGAGAAGGCCGATGGCCCGGCGCCGGTCCACGCCGGCGTTTTCGATCTCGTCCACGAGCACGATGGGCGACACGCACAGTCTGGCCACGTCGGCGATCATCAGCGCCCGGCTCTGGCCGCCCGAAAGCGCGGTCAGGGGCGTGGCCGCGTCAAAGGGTTCGCCGGCCAGCTCGTTGGCGAGCGCCACCACTTCCCCGGCCGCTGCCTCGGTATCGCGCAACAACCGGCTGGCCGCATGGGCGCGCACGAATTCCCCCACCGGCAAATCCATGACGAAATGCATGTTCTGGGACAGCTGGGCCACGAGCCGCCCCGAAGAGGCCAGACGCCTGGCGGCATCGGCCACCAGACCGTCGAGCAGCACTTCCCGGCCCGTGGGCGTGTCCCCGGCGGCCAGCCATTCGATATCGGCCAGAAACCGGCTCTTGCCCGATCCGGTTGGACCGACCAGGGCCACCACGTCGCCCGGCACCAGGGTCAAATCGAGGTGTTCCGACCGACCGGCCTTGTCCCGGCCGCCGTGGACGGTCAGGCTCGACAGTCCGGGCGCGGCTGCGTCGTAGCGGCCGATGGCCGCGGCAAAGCGCGTGAACTGCCCGGCCAAGGCCTCGCGCGTGGTGCCGGCGTCTTCCAGAAACTCCGCGTCAAGGCCCGCGAAATAGGCTTCCGGCACCTGGGAGGCCGCCGGCAAGGGCAAGCCCTGGACCGCGAAAAAATCCCGGCAGGCCGGCAATTCGCGCCACAATTCCCCAAACGTCCGTTCCGGCGCGCTCATGCGACCACCTCCCCGAAATCCATCTTGCGCACATTGCCCATCTGGTGATCGGCCCCGACCCGGCGCTGCCCCAGGCAATAGGAACACACGGCCGCCGGCATGGTGAAACGCAGGTTGGAACCGTCCAGGGTGGCTGTTTCGGGCGCGCCGGCAATGACATGGGCCAGGGCATCGGCACCCTGGCCGGTCAGGCCGCTGACAAAAAGCACGGTGGCGCGCGGATTGACCTGGCGCGCCCGGAAGGCGAACACCTCGCGCTCGGCCTGGGACACCACGTCGCCCTTGGTCACCACCACCACGTCGGCCAGACGCAGCATGGGCCCGATCTTGGCCGGGGTGTCGATGCCGGACAGGTTGTCCACCACGCACACGGCCAGCACGCCTTCAAGATGCGGGGCGCAGCGGTTGCACAGCCCGGCACTCTCGATGGCCAGGACCGTGAGCCCCTGCCGCGATCCCCAGCCATGGGCGTCGGCGGCGTTGCACACGTAGAAATGGTCCGGGCACAAGGCCCCGGACAATCCGACCACGGCCGGAATCCCGGCCTGGACAAAGGCTTCCCGGTCGCGGCTGGACAGGCAGTCGAACTTGACCACGCCGAGCTTCTCGCCCCGGGCGGCCAGAATGCCCGCCACCTTGAGCAACACGGAGGTCTTGCCGGACGACGGCGGTCCGGCCACGGTGATACATTTCATAAGAGTAGCCTGGGGGGTTGGGACGCCTCCGGCGGGGG
>JAWRKJ010000173.1:0-24183 GCA_040307025.1 Desulfovibrionaceae bacterium
GCTTGCGGCGAGCGGCAACATAATCGGCAATACCGGGCTTCTTGGAAGTACGGTCGCTCATGGTCGCCTCCATCTCTTTGGATGGAAAAAATATACATCAACCACTTAAATTTACAATATTTTATTGAAATTTTCCGTGCACCGGTCTCGAAATGAACAGGCCCCACTTCGGTTGGCGTACAGGTGCCCTTCGTTTCCCGCCAGCATTGGATGAAGGAGCTGTGTGGACTGGCTGGTCGGCCCTGAAAAAGGCATTTCTGGTGTCAGATGACGGCTTGGCGAACGGTTTCGCTTTTTGACCAGTCCAGCAGGCTGAACAAGATGAGGGCAAAAAACTGGGTCACCTTCCGCATCCACTTCCTGAAGTTGAAGGCAGCGGCGGCCATGAACAGGTCGATGGCGTCACCGAGGACTCCTTTCAGGAAATTCCTCGCCATGCGATGATCATGTTTGACATGCCCAATCGCCGGCTCAATCGCGGCTCGCCTGCGAAAACGCATCCTGGCGTTGCGCCGTTGGCAGGGTGTATCGCTCTTTTTCGGTCGGCGCGGCGTCAGAATTTCCGTGTCACCCACCCGTGCCAAGCCCCGATACCCCCGGTCACAGATGGCCACCTGAGGACAGGTTTCGGTGATCTGCCACACCTGCTCCAAGACATCGGGCAACGCCTTGTCTACCAGCATGGAATATTGACCCCCTTGAGGGCAAAATCAGCGCCGAAAATTGACCCCCTCAATAGCCCCCTTAGATGTATCGGATCACGAGAGGCACAAGGGGTACCGCGAGGAGATGCGGCGCGACGAGATGGGAAATCCATTAAACAGATCGCACGAGAACTGAGGTTATCCAAGGATACCGTTCGGAATATACTCCGAGAGGATGTTATTAAGCTGCACTACGAACGCCGTATTCAGCCAAGGCCCATGCTTGGCGCGTTTGTTCCTTCCTTGGAAAAAAGCATCGAGGAGGATAAAAATCTTCCACAAAGACAGCGGCGTTCTGCAAAGCGACTTTACGAGAAGATCAAGCAAGAAGGTTACGCTGGTTCCTACGACAATGTTCAACGCTACGTCAGGGCATGGCGACGTGAACAGCAACTTTTGACGACGCAAGCCTTCGTTCCCCTGGTTTTCTCGCCTGGAGAAGCGTTTCAATTCGATTGGAGCCATGAGGATGTCCTGCTTGGCGGCTTGCCGGCGCGGGTGAAGGTGGCGCATGTCCGGCTCTGCTACAGCCGGATGTGTTTTGTCGTCGCCTACCCTCGAGAAACCCAAGAGATGGTTTTCGACGCCCACATGCGGGCCTTCGAGTTTTTTGGTGGCGTAACGAGGCGCGGCAGGTCGGCCTGATCCGGGAGCAGTTCTTCACGCCCCGGTTGGCAGCGAAGGATTTTGTGGAACTCAATGAAATCCTGCGCGAAAAGTGTCTTGAACAGGCCCGAACCCGTCGCCATCCGACCCTGCAGGAGAAGCTGATTGTGGAGGTGTTTGCCGAGGAGCGACGGCATCTCCTGGCGGTCCCCCGTCCCTTCGACGGGTACGGCGCCGATGAAGCACGTGTTTCACGCACATCCCTGGTGCGCTACGACCGCAACCACTACAGCGTCCCCGTCAGCGAGGTTGGTCGGACCGTCACTGTCCGGGCCTATGCGGACAAGATAAAAATCATCAGCCAGGGCAAGGTGATAGCTTTCTATGACCGTCAGTTCGGCCGAGGCAAGACGATGTTCGATCCTTGGCACTATCTGCCGGTGCTGCAGCGCAAGCCCGGCGCATTACGCAACGGCGCACCGTTTCAGCACTGGGATTTGCCGCCGGAACTGACCCGTATGCGCGAGGCGCTTTCCCGGTTTTCGGATTGGGATCGTCAGTTCGTGGCCATTCTGTGCGCAGTGCCGCAATATGGCTTGCTCGCCGTGGCCGATGCCTGCGGCAGGGCGTTGACCGCGAACACCGTCAGCAAGGACGTGGTCATAAGCCTGCTTTCCCAGGAGGGAAAACGCCCCGAGGACGCAGTGGTCGTCCTGCCGCAAAAACTGGTGCTCAATCAGGAGCCGGTGGCCGATTGCGCCCGCTATGACAAGCTGTTGCAGGAGGCTCGCCATGTCGCGTAGCGCCATCCTGGAGCATCTGCGGGAACTCAATCTGACCGGCATGCGCACCGGATACAAAGAGCTGCTGGATCGGCCGGGGCCGGTCACCGTGGAACAGGCGTTGCTGGAACTCCTGGAGGCCGAAGCCGCGCAACGACGGTTGCGGGCTATCCGCTACCAACTCGGCCAAGCTCGGTTTCCTGTGTACAAGGACCTTGATTCCTTTGCCTTTGCCGCGTCACCCGTCGATGAACTCCACATCCGCTCCCTTTATGAAGGAAGCTTTCTGGAGGCGCGCAAAAACATCGTTTTCGTCGGCGGCACGGGCACCGGCAAGACGCACCTGGCCATAGCCATCGCCGGCCAGGCGGTCCGCAATGGCGCGCGTGCCAGGTTCTTCAACCTCGTGGATCTGGCCAACCTTCTGGAGCAGGAGAAGCTTGCCGGCAAGGGCTGTTTGGCCAATCACCCGTCGTGCTCGACGAGCTTGGCTATCTGCCGTTTTCCCGCGTGAGCGCGCAACTGCTGTTCCACCTGCTCTCAAAGCTCTACGAACGGACTTCGGTCCTGGTGACGACCAATCTGACCTTTGGCGAGTGGGGCCAAGTCTTTGGCGACGCCAAGATGACCACGGCGCTCTTGGACCGGGTGACGCATCACTGCGAGATCATCGAGACCGGCAACGACAGTTGGAGGCTCAAGCACAGAAGCCAATAAGCCCCCACCCGACCACGAGGAGAGACCGTGATGCTCAATTCGAGGGGTCAAAATTGGACGCTGATGGGGGGGCAATTTTCAGTGCTGTTTGACAAAGTTGCCGGAAACAGTGGCCATGACCACGGCTTCTTCCCCGGACTGTTGGACGAAGACGGGCTCCGCATGCGGTTGGTACTGTTCGTTGGTTTCCTTTTCCCAGGTGCCAATAGCCACGTGGCCGCGGCGTTCCTGTTTTTTATCGATGACAGCCGCGTCCTGAGTGAAAAAACGCAGCATGGCCGTGGCATCGTGGGCGTTGGCAGCCATGAAGTAACCGGCAATGGCGGTGGGCAGTTCGATGGGCATGACCTTTTCCTTTTGTGACATGTTGTCAGGTACCACATTGTTACCCTGAATCCAGGGCTAGGGCAGGTCCCTGACAGCTCATTGGCAACAGGCTGGGGAGCGCCTCTGTGGCCACAGGGCTGTCAGGGGCGTGAGACAAGCTGGCTGGCCTCTGCAACCATCCAACAAAGGAGATCACCATGTTTGCGGTGTATTGCGAGAAACCGAACGATGCCGAGCCGCTTCAGGCCCTCGAGGTGGGGGAGCGTCCGGAACCGGAGGTCCCCGAGGGTTGGGTGCGGGTCCGCGTCACGCATGCAAGCCTCAATCGCCACGACATCTTCACTCTGCGCGGCATCACCGGCCAGGACACGCCCATCCCCTTCCCCATGATCCTTGGCAACGACGCCGTTGGCCGCCTGGATGACGGGACGGAGGTCGTTCTCTATCCGCTCATCACCAACGCCGATCGGGCAGGTGACGAGACTTTGGACCCAGGCTGGCATGTGCTGAGCGAAAAGGTCCAGGGCACATTTGCCGATTATGTGGTCGTGCCACACCGCAATGCCCTAGCCCTACCGAAGGGGCTCCCGCCGCTCGCCGCTTCGGTGCTGGGCACGGCCTGGCTGACGGCCTACCGCATGCTCTGCGTTAAATCCGGACTGCGCCCCGGGCAGGCCATGCTGGTGCAGGGAACCACAGGCGGCGTGTCCACGGCGCTCATCCAGATGGGATGTGCCGCCGGGATGGAGGTATGGGCCTCCAGCCGCTCCGAGGAGGGACGGGAATTAGCCCGCCGCCTCGGCGCGTGTCAGGCCTTTGCTCCAGGCGAGGTCCTGCCGCGTCGGGTCGAGGCGGTCTTCGACAGCGTGGGCACCGTCACCTGGGAGCACTCCCTGGCCTCGGTACGGCGCGGCGGAACCGTCATTACCATGGGCGTGACTACGGGGCGCATGGTACAGTTGGACCTGTTGCCAGTCATCGTCAATCAACTCACCATCAAGGGCTCCATTATGGGCACAAGGGAGGAAATGCTCGACCTGATGAACTTTGTCGTCCGCCACGGCATTGCGCCGCAGATCGCGCAGGTGTTGCCCATGGAGCGGGCGCGGGAAGGCTTTGCGGCCATGTGCGCAGGGCGGCTTGGCGGCAAGATCGTCTTGACGCGCTAGGTCGCAGGCGACCCGTTCCGGTGGTGCCTGGCCGCAGCCTCGGCCAGGGCGGCGACGCGCTCGCGCAGTGCGGCCGGCTCGACCACCGTGGCCCTGGGGCCGAAGGTGAGCAGCCAGGAAGCGAGGTGATCCCAGTCCACGGTAGACAGGTTGAGGACCGTTTCACCGTCTTGCTGGAGCCGGTCCTCGTCCACGCCGAGCCACCACTCCCGCCTGGCGCGGTCCATGGCCTCGGGATGGAAGCGCACGCGGGCGTGGAGGAGAGGACGAGGCATGTTCTCGCGGACATAGGCAGCCGGGTCGAAGTTGCCGCGCGCAACGAAGCGCTCGCCGAGCATTTCCGCCTCGTGCATGCGATCGACACGAAAATCGCGTAGTCCCTGGCGTAGGCGGCACCAAGCGATGAGGTGCCAGCGGCCGAGGTAGTAGAGCAGGCCCATGGGCTCGACCACGCGTTCCTCGGCGTCCGCTTTGCCGTGGCCCTGATAGCGCAAACGAAGGAGCCGGCAACGGACAAGGGCCTTCTGAATCAGACCAAGGTCCGGTTGCCGGGCCGGGGGCGGGGGAGCGGCCGCGCTGCCCATGCCGCGCATAAGGTTCGCCAGCTCATCGCGGCGCCCCGGTGGAAGCACGGCCCGAATTTTTTGCAGGGCCGAGGACACATGGCTTGAAAGGGAGGATGCCGCTGTGCGTTCGAGGAGCATGCCGCCAGTCGCCAGGGCGAAAGCCTCCTCTTCGGAAAAGTTGACGGGTGGCAGCAGATAGCCCCGCATGAGGGAGAAGCCGACCCCTGCCTCGGCCAGCACCGGCACGCCGGCCTCGGCCAAGGCTTTCATGTCCCGGTAGATGGTACGCTGGCTCAGGCCGAAGTGCTCCGCCATGGACGCGGCCGTGGCGAAGCGGCGGGATTGCAAAAAGAGGATCAGGCCGAGCAGTCGGTCGAGTCTACGCATAGTTGGACGTACATTTCTCGGTCTTTCCGCTCCCAGGGAGCCTTTACAATAGGCGTCAGCCAGGTACGAGGTCAATCACGGGGAACGTCCAGAACGTCGCGTAATTCCGGAGGGTAGGATGTGGACTTCGTGTGGACAAACGAAAAAGCGGGTTACCCTGGGCAGGTAACCCGCTGAATTTACTGGCGTCCCCAAGGGGATTTGAACCCCTGTTACCGGCGTGAAAGTGGCCGAGTCGGCTCAAACACTTTTTCAAACACCTTAATATACTTAGACTTTTTCCGATCACGGTGGGCAAGAAGTTCACTGCGTTCACGGCGTCGTGTGGACAGGCGTGTGGACCGGAAATCGACCGGCGAAACGATGCCTCGCGGCTTGAGGCCCCCGTCCTTGGCCAACCGACCAGGCAATTGACGAGTTCGGCATTCGACCAGTACCGTTCCGACTCGTTTCTCGGGAAGCACTCTCCGGCCCTTCTTGGCTATGCAGGTAGGCGCTTGTCGCCACCGGCGTGGATGGCCGCATCACGTTCGACGTTTAAAGGCAAGGGACATGGCCTCGCAAGAGCAGCATGACAAATTCATCCGGGTTCTCACCGCCCTGGGCGGGACCGCTGGCAATATACGGCTTCGCGATGAGCTTCGTTGGTCCGAGAGAACCTATGATGACGTCCGCGAAGGACTTCTGACATCTGGCCGCATTACCAAAGGCCGTGGCCGAGGCGGGTCTGTTTCCCTGGCCAGCGGGGCTCCGAAGGCTGAAGCGTTACCGCCCAGGCTGGTTGACGCCCCTCCGCTGGTTCCGGCCAAGCCCAAGGATCGAACTCCGAAGGTTTCTGTCCCGGCCAGGGGCAACGGGAACGGGGCGAATCTGGGGTTCGAGGGAGAACTTTTCAAGGCAGCCGACAAGCTCCGGGGCAACATGGAGCCTTCGGACTATAAGCACGTCGCTCTGGGCTTGATTTTCCTCAAGCACATTTCCGACAGCTTCGACGCCAAGCATGCGGCTCTGATGGCCGAAGGCCCAGAAGCAGCCGAGGACCCGGACGAGTATCTGGCCGATAATATCTTCTGGGTGCCCAAGGAAGCCCGTTGGTCCCATCTCCAGGGCAAAGCCAAGCAGCCGGACATCGGCAAGCTCGTGGACGAGGCCATGGGAGCCATCGAAGCCAAAAATGAGAGCCTCAAAGGTGTGCTGCCCAAAGACTACGCCCGGCCGGCGCTCAACAAGGTCATGCTCGGGGAGTTGATCGACCTTATCGCCGGCATCGGCCTGGGGACCGACCAAGGACAGTCACGAGACGTCCTGGGCCGGGTCTACGAATATTTCCTCAGCCAGTTTGCCGGGTCGGAAGGGAAGCGTGGAGGCGAGTTCTATACGCCCCGTTCCGTGGTCCGGGTACTGGTCGATATGCTGGAGCCTTTCAAAGGCCGGGTTTACGACCCCTGTTGCGGTTCCGGCGGCATGTTCGTCCAGTCCGACAAGTTCGTGAAGGAGCACGGCGGCCGTCTCGGCGACATCGCCATTTATGGGCAGGAGTCGAACTACACCACCTGGCGGCTGTGCAAGATGAACCTGGCTGTCCGGGGCATCGACTCCGATATTCGTTGGAACAGCGAGGGCAGCTTCCACAAGGATGAGCTCAAGGACCTGAAGTCCGATTTTATTCTGGCCAATCCGCCGTTCAACGTTTCGGATTGGGGCGGGGAGCGTCTCCGGGAGGATGTGCGGTGGGGCTTTGGCATCCCGCCTGTGGGCAATGCTAACTTCGCCTGGTTGCAGCATATCATTCATCATCTTGCCCCGAACGGTACGGCCGGCGTGGTTCTGGCCAATGGTTCCATGTCGTCGAATCAGTCGGGCGAAGGTGACATCCGCAAGGCCATGCTCGAAGCCGATGTAGTGGACTGCATGATCGCCCTGCCTGGCCAGCTTTTCTACTCGACCCAGATTCCGGCCTGTCTGTGGTTTCTGGCCCGCAGCAAGGACAATCACGGGTTCAGGGATCGCCGGGGCGAGGTGCTTTTCATCGACGCCCGCAAGCTCGGACATCTGGTGGATCGCACCCGCCGGGAGTTCTCGGACGAGGACATCGCCAAGATCACCGGCACCTACCATGCGTGGCGCGGGGAGAAGGAGGCCGGAGAGTATGAGGACGTCGCCGGTTTCTGTAAGTCGGCTTCTCTGGAGGAGATCAAAGAGCATGGGTATGTGCTGACGCCGGGGCGCTATGTCGGGGCCGAGGCGACGGAGGATGACGACACGCCTTTCGAGGAGCGATTTGCTGCCCTGAAGGAGAAGTTGGAGGGGCAGTTTACCGAGGCGGAGAGGTTGACTGCGACAATCCGGGAGAAGTTGGCGGAGGTCAGCGTCCATGAGTGAGTACCCGACACGTCCCTTGAATACCGTCGCCAAGCTCTTCTCGGGAGGGACTCCGAGCAAGACAAACCCAACTTATTGGAATGGAAACATACCATGGCTTACGCCAAAGGACATGAGCTCGTTTTGCGGGAAAACTTCTGACTATGTCACGATGGCGGCGATTGGGAATGGAACACGACTTTCCCCAGTTGGATCGATTTTTATCACTGTTCGCGGCATGTCGCTGCACAAAGAAATTCGAATAGAGAGAATCAACAAAGAAATATGCTTTAATCAGGACATTAAAGCTATCGTCCCGCACAAGAATATCGATGCACAATTTCTATATTTTGCATTAACTTCTAAGAAAATTGAGCTACTACAGGCGGTCGAATCTGCCGGACACGGGACGGGTAGACTTCCAACCGATAAGCTAGAACTACTTTCAATTCCAGACATTCGACGGGAAAATCAAGAAGCCATCGCCGCCGTCCTCGGCTCCCTCGACGACAAAATCGACTGCAACCGCCGCATGAACGAAACCCTTGAAGCCATGGCCAGGGCGATCTTCAAGGACTGGTTCGTGGACTTCGGCCCGACTCGGGCCAAGATGGAAGGCCGCGCCCCCTACCTCGCCCAGGAGATTTGGGATTTGTTCCCGGATGCGCTGGATGACGAGGGGAAGCCGGTGGGGTGGGACAGGACGCCGTTGAGCGATGTCATAGAGCTTAATCCTCCTGAGAAATTGAAAAAAGGAGCGCTTAGCCCTTACCTTGACATGGCGGCGCTCCCAACTCAGGGAGCGTCATCAGCTCCACCCATTGATCGGGAATTTACTTCTGGGACAAAATTTCGCAATGGCGATACTTTGCTCGCTCGAATTACTCCATGTTTGGAAAATGGGAAGACTACCTTCGTGCAATGCATGGATAAAAAGTTCGTAGGATGGGGCTCTACAGAGTTTATGGTCATGCGCAGCATTCCTCCTATCCCCAAATCGTATAGTTACATTCTTGCACGATATCAGGATTTCCGTCGTCATGCCATTCAAAGCATGACCGGAACATCTGGGAGGCAACGTGTCACAACCGATGCCATCGCCGCGTACCCATTGACGATCCCCCGAGATGAAAACGTTTGGCTTGCGTTTGGGGCGCTTATTGAACCGATCTTTCAGAAAATTGCTGCTAACGCGGACGAATCCCGCACCCTCGCCCAAACCCGCGACCTCCTCCTACCCAAACTTATGTCCGGCGAAATCCGGGTCAAGGACGCCGAGGAAATCACAAAGTCTATACTTTAAGCGGAAGTCGCGCTAGGGAGGAACGGCAACGGCAGCGAGTACGAGCGGAGGAGCCGGAACCCATTATGAGCGAACTCACGACCTGCTTCAAGCGCGTCGACTACGACCTCTCCAGCCTCCTGCACTTCATCGACATCGGCGATATCGGCCTGCCCGATATCCAACGTCCCTTCGTATGGCCCAACGCCAAGGTCCGCGACCTGTTCGACTCGATGTATCGGGGATTCCCGGTCGGCTACCTTCTTTTCTGGGAGAACGCCAATACCAACGGCGCAAAGCAGATCGGTTTCGGGGAGAAACCCCATACCGTCCCGGCTCGCCTGATCGTTGACGGACAACAACGCCTGACGTCTCTTTTCGCCGTCTTCAGAGGGAAAAAGGTGCTCGACGCCAACTACACCGAGCGCAACATCGAAATAGCCTTCCACCCCCGCGACGGTAAGTTCGATGTCGCCGACGCGGCCATCAGGCGTGACCCGGAATGGATACCCAATATCTCGGATCTGTGGTCCTCCAATAAGTCCAGCCGGAAGCTGGTCAACGACTTCATCGACAATCTGTCGGCCAAGGCGGCACTCACGGATGATGAGGAGGAACTGATCGCCCACAACCTCGACCGCCTGTTCGACCTCCAGAAGTACCCCTTCACGGCCCTGGAAATCGCCTCCACGGTGGACGAAGAGCAGGTGGCTGAGATTTTTGTCCGTATCAATAGCGAGGGCGTGAAACTCAATCAGGCCGACTTCATCCTCACCCTCCTTTCGGTATTCTGGGACAGCGGGCGGGCCGCCCTGGAGCATTTCTGCCGGGCTTCCAGGCATCCGTCCAGCCCAGGGACGGGAGCCTCGCCGTACAACCATTTCATCCAACCGGACCCGGACCAGCTCCTTCGCGTCAGCATTGCCTACGGTTTCGGACGCGGCCGTCTCAAAAGCGTTTATCAGGTGCTGCGGGGCAAGGACCTCGAAACGGACCACTACTCCGCAGAGCACCGGGAAAAGCAGTTCAAGCTCCTGGAAGAAGCCCAGGCCCAGGTCCTGGACCTCACCAACTGGCACCAGTTCCTGAGTTCCTTGGTCGGGGCGGGCTTCCGGAGCGGCGAAATGATCTCCTCGCAAAACGCCTTGCTCTTTGCCTATGCCTTCTACCTCATAGGCCGGGTGCGGTATTCTGTCCCAGAGCATATTCTCCAGAAGACCATCGGCCGCTGGTTTTTCGCCATAAGCCTCACCGGACGTTACACCAATTCGCCGGAATCGGCCATGGATGCCGATTTGAACCGCATCGACAGTGCGAAGACCTGCGAGGACTTCGTACGCATTCTGGATGAGATGCTCGCCAGCGACCTGACAAACGACTACTGGCGTATTACCCTGCCGGCCATATTGGAAAGCTCCTCCGCCAGGAATCCCGGATTGTTCGGTTTTGTCGCGGCCCAAAACCGGCTGAACGCCCCGGTGCTCTTCTCCCACAAGCGCATCCCCGAGTTGCTCGATCCGGCGCTCACGACGAAAAAAAAAGCCCTGGAGCGCCACCATCTCTTCCCACGAGCCTGGTTGGAACGTGAAGGCGAGCAGGACCTCAAGCGCATCAACCAGATTGCGAACTATGCCATGCTCGAATGGCCCGACAACATTTCTATAAGCGATGATGCGCCGTCCGAATACGTGCCCGCTTTACGGCAACGGTTCACCGATGAAGAATGGCAAACCATGTGCGACTTGCACGCCCTGCCAGCGAATTGGGAAACCTTGCCATATGACCAGTTTCTCCAGAAGCGAAGGGCGTTAATGGCGGATGTCATCCGTCGCGGCTACGAAACCTTGAGGTAGGCTTCATGGCGTTCATCTCCGAAGCAGAGATCGAGGAAGTCCTTCTCGCCACCCTGGACCAACTCGGGTACGCGACCGCCTCCGACAACCAGATCGGCCCCGACGGTCAGGCGCCGGAACGAGACGCCTATGCGGACGTCTTCCTCCAGAAACGCCTGGAGACAGCCGTAGCAGTCCTTAATCCGCACATCCCAGCCGAAGCCCGGCAGGACGCCATCCGGGCGCTCACCGCCACGGAATTCCCCAATCTGATCGAGGAAAACCGCCGCATCCATCGCATGATGGTCGAAGGCGTGGACGTCGAGTTCCCACGGGACGACGGCTCCATTGCCGGTGACAAGGTCCGCCTGATCGACTTCGATAACCCGGACAAGAACGACTGGCTGGCCGTCAACCAGTTCACCGTCATCGAGGGTAAGGTCAACCGTCGCCCGGACGTGGTGGTCTTCGTCAATGGCCTGCCGCTTGGTGTCATCGAACTCAAGAACCCCGGCACCGAAAACGCCGACCTGGAAGCCGCCTTCAATCAGCTTCAGACCTACAAGGCCCAGGTTCCGTCCCTGTTCCGCACCAATGGTGTTCTTGTCACGTCCGATGGCCTCCAAGCCCGCATAGGCTCGCTGACGGCCAACCAGGAACGGTTCATGCCCTGGCGTACCACGGATGGGCAGGATGTCGCCAAGAAAGGCCTGCCGGAACTGACTGTCCTCATCGAGGGCATCTTCCAAAAACGTCGGTTTCTGGACCTGCTCCGCGATTTCACCGTCTTCGGTGACACCGGGGCGGGCATCGTCAAGATCATCGCCGGCTATCACCAGTACCATGCCGTGCGCCATGCCGTGGCCCAAACCGTCAAGGCCGCCTCGCCTGAAGGCGACCACAAAGTCGGCGTCATCTGGCATACTCAGGGCTCGGGGAAAAGTCTGCTCATGGCTTTTTATGCCGGCCAGTTGGTGCGATGCCCTGAACTCGAAAACCCCACCATCGTCGTCATCACCGATCGGAATGACCTGGACGACCAGCTTTTCAACACGTTTTCCATGTGCCGGGACCTCATCCGGCAAACGCCGATCCAGGCCAACAGCCGGGCGGACTTACAACAGACCTTGAACCGGGCCGCTGGCGGCGTGATCTTCACGACCATCCAGAAATTTTCCCCCGAGAAAGGCGAGTCCGAATACCCCGTGCTCACCGACCGGCGCAACGTGGTAGTCATCGCCGATGAGGCCCACCGCAGCCAATACGGATTCAAGGCCCGGGTGGCCCAGAAAACGGGCGAGATCGCCTACGGTTTCGCCAAATACCTCCGGGATGCCCTGCCTAACGCTTCCTTCATCGGTTTCACCGGAACGCCGATTGAAAAGGACGACGTGAACACCCCGGCGATCTTCGGCCATTACATTGACATCTACGACATCAGCCGCGCCGTCGAGGACGGTGCCACGGTGCCCCTGTACTACGAAAGCCGGCTGGCCCGTATCGAACTTCCCCCTGAGGAGAAGCCGAGGATCGACGCTGAAATCGAAGACCTCACCGAAGACGATGCCGTCACGGAGCAAGAGGCCTTGAAACGCAAATGGGCCACGGTCGAAGCCCTTGTTGGAGCGGATAAGCGCCTCAAGCTGGTGGCCCAGGACCTTGTTCGGCATTTTGAGGACCGGGTGGCTGCCATGGATGGCAAGGCCATGGTGGTCTGCATGAGCCGCCGTATCTGTGTCGCTCTCTACAATGAGATCAAAGACCTCCGACCAGATTGGCACAGCGAAGATGACAACGCGGGCACGGTTAAGATCGTCATGACCGGCTCCGCCTCCGACCCAGCCCCCTGGCAGGCGCATATCGGTAACAAGGCCCGTCGGGAACTCCTAGCCAAACGTGCCAAGGATCCCAACGATCCACTCAAGCTGGTGATTGTTCGGGATATGTGGCTGACCGGTTTCGATGCCCCGTCCATGCACACCATGTACGTCGACAAGCCCATGAGGGGGCACGGCCTCATGCAGGCCATAGCCCGCGTCAACCGGGTCTTCCGAGACAAACCGGCCGGGCTTATCGTCGACTACATCGGCATTGGCCAGAATCTGAAAATCGCCCTGGGGCAGTACTCCGGCTCGGACAGAAAACAGGCCGGGATCGATGAGGCCGAAGCCGTCGCCATCATGATGGAAAAATACGAAATCGTTGCGGCGATGTTCCATGGCTTCGACTACCGACGTGGCCTCACCGGCACCGCCCACGAACGCCTCCGAGTCATGGCCGAAGCACTTGATTGGATTTTAGAGCAACAGCACAATGCCGCCGCGAAGGAGACCTCAAACGAGGCCAAGAAACAGGCCCACAGACGCTTCCAGGACGCCGTGCTGGCCCTTTCCAAGGCGTTTGCCCTGGCAGCGGCCAGCGATGAGGCGCGGTCTATCAGGGACGAAGTAGCGTTTTTCCAGACTATCCGCGCGGCGCTAACCAAGACCGGCACCGGAGGAGGAAAGACCTCGACCGAACGTGAATTCGCAGTACAGCAAATCATCGACCGGGCCGTGGCGTCCACCGAGATCGTGGACATCCTCGCCGCCGCCGGATTGGAAACACCGGACATCTCCATCCTGTCCGACGAGTTCCTGGCCGAGGTACGGCAGATGGACAAGAAAAACCTCGCCCTGGAGGCGCTCAAAAAGCTCCTTAACGATGAAATCCGCTCCCGTACCAGGACTAATGTAGTGGAGACCAAAAAGTTCTCGGAACGCCTGGAAATGGCCATCGCCCGTTACCACACCAATGCTGTGAGCACCGTCGAGGTCATCCAGGAGTTAATCAACTTGGCCAAGGAGATACGGGAGGCCCGGCGTCGAGGAGAGGAAAGCGGGTTGTCCGAGGACGAGATTGCCTTCTATGACGCCCTGGCCGAAAATCAGAGCGCCGTCGAGGTGATGGGGGATGCGTCCCTACGCGTCATCGCCCACGAGTTGTTGGCCAGCTTGAAGGGGAGCATCACTGTGGATTGGGCTCACCGAGAAAGCGCCCGGGCTCGGATGCGCGTGCTGGTGAAGCGAATTCTGCGGAAATATGGCTACCCGCCCGACCTCCAGGATGCGGCTATCCAGACGGTGCTCCAGCAGGCGGAGGCGTTGTCGGCGCAGTGGGCCGCTTGATCAACTTCTCCGCATCAACCTAAATTGCCCATGCTGAGCACTCCCCTTCTTCCCCCCCCCCGTGACCAGCCCTTGGCCCCAGGGTATCCTCTTGGGAAATTCCCCATTTTCCCCGGGAGGATCACAAAGTGAACCAAGAGGATATCCGCCCCATCGACATCAAGGACGCTGTCCTAAGCGCTTTCCAGCCCATTGAGCACCTGTTTCGGCTGATGGACAGGGTTTCCCTGGACGATGGCGGCGAGGTGGCCAGATTCTGCTCGGGCATCGGCCTGGAGTTGGCACAGGGCTTTCGTCTCACACTCGACCACGCCTTGGAAAGCCTGAAAACGGAGACGCATCATGGGTAACGAGGATCAGGGGTGTCCCGTCATCTTCAGCTACTCGCGCGCCCAGGCAATTGAGGACGGAGTGCTGATCGACGTCAGTGACGCCGCCACCGCACGAGGCCTTCGAATCCCCGTTGCCTGCACGGACCATCTCTACCACGGCTACCTGGTGCCGCCTGCTTGCCTTTCGGGAGAAGGGCAGAGCTTCGAGGGCCGTTTTCATGACCTGCTCATGCTGGCGTTGATCGCGGCCAGCACGCACGGGAGTGGAGACCGGGTCTCATTTCGCATGGATTTCTTGATGCGCCCTGGCGAGTCCGAAACGGTCACGATTCTAGCGGTCGTTGGACCGGGGGACAAGGGTGAGCCTGTCATGACGATCATGCTGCCCGAGGACGAATAGGCGGCAAAACGGAGGAATCCCATGGGTACGATTTATTCCCTGCTTCTGGGCGCGGTCATCGGAGTCATCATCGTGGTTGTGGGCGCGCAGCTGCTGACCTTGCACCCGAAGCCGAGCCGCCTGGGCGGTCCTGACGGGAGCGAGGCGCGGTGCCGGCGTCTGGGTAGGGAACTGGGCCAGAAGTCCCGCCGCTAGGAAACGAGCACCGCATCAGGCGGGGCTGCGTCGACCATCCCTGTGCCCTGTTCGCAACCGGGGTTTGCTTTGTCATGCGGCGATTCCATATCAAAACAAGATGAAATAGCCGCGTTGCGACCGAAAATCTTGCCGCGCATTTAAAGGAGAGGCCGAGCACGTTGGGCAGCGATCAGTCGGATGAAAAAAATTCCCCCCCGTGTAACCTTCCTCGGATGCATCGCGTCTTTGTATTTATAAAGCTATTTTGAAGGACAGCGGCTCTCGGCCTTAAGATCATGGACGAAGCGGTCGATAGGACCTGAAATGTATGGTTCGCCGCGCCAGATGCCGTAATGGAGCGCCTGCCCGCTGGCCAAGTTTGCCTTGACACGATAGCTTTGCCTATTGTAGTATGCGCTGAAAATTGGGGCAGAGGAAAAGGAGGCTGCCCATCGGAGTCCGAGGGCGATGAAGAGCCGTAACCGTACCCGAAACTGAACCGATCCGTACCACTCCCACCTGCATCCGTTTCCGTTCCGTCCAAAGTAATCCCCGAAGAAACCCCTCCGCGCTGGCTGGGGCGTTGTTCTTTTGTGGACCTTGAAAATGGGGATTAACATGGAAACAAACAAGCTTTACGCGCTGTTTAGGGCAGCGTTCCGGGGACGCGACGACGTTGTGCCCCGTTATTGGCAAAAGGCCGGCGAGAACGGCCAGAAGCAGTACGCTGGCTACTCGCCTATCTGCAACAACCGCTGGGACAAGGGCATTTGTCCGAAGTTCGCCGAGAAGACGACGCCATGCGCCAAGTGCCAACATCAGGCATACGCGCCGTTGTCCGACGAGCTCCTCACGGGGCACTTCGAGGGTAAACACATCCTGGGCGTCTATCCGCTCCTCCCGGATGGAACCTGCTGGTTCCTGGCCGCCGACTTCGACGACCATACCGGAACCGGCAATCCGTTGCCCGATGTCCAGGGCTACGCGGCGGCGCTGCTCAAGGCGGGACTGACGCCTTACGTCCTGCGCTCGAAGTCCGGCAAGGGCTATCACGTCTACCTGTTTTTCGCGTCGGCGGTTCCGGCCTGGAAGGCCCGCCGTGTCGCCTTCTCCTGCCTCAAGGAGCAGGGACTTGTCGGGGACGATGTCCAGATCAATTCCTTCGACCGCCTCTTCCCGAACCAGGACGAACTCGGCCCCTCGAAGCCGCTGGGGAACTTGATCGGCCTGCCATTCCAGCGTCAGGCCGCCGCGACGGGGAACACCATGTTCCTCGACCCGGACAGCGGCTATGACACGGTGCTGGAAGACCAAGCAACGGTGCTGGCGAACCTTCAGCGCGCGAGTGAATCCGATCTCGACCGGATCATCGCCGCTCGGGGCCTTACCCGTGAGATCGCCAAGCCCACCCCCTCCGGCCAGGACCAAGTCGCCCAGGTCCACACACCCGTGGCCGTGCCAGCGGTCATCCCGCAGACGCAGCGGAACGAGACGCTCTTCAAGCTCGCCTGCTCGCTCCAGGCCAAGGGACTCGGCGATGACGCCATCCTCCAGGCCGTGCGGTCCGAAAACCAAACCAAATGCAACCCACCTCTCGATGACCAGGAGGTGGAGGCCCTTGTTCAGGGAGCGGTGTCCCGATACGCGAAGGGCGGGACTCCCACCTCTACGACCGCGACCGCCAAGCAGCCCTTGCCCGCCTTGATGTCGCCACCAGCGGGCAACACGGCCGGACTGCCGCACATGGTCACGGTCGAGTCCATGCTTCCCGACGCACCGGTATCCGCCCATGCCGTGGTCCCAAACAGCGTCGTTCTCAGCAAGCAGCGCGGCATTGAGCTCATGGTGGACGATGGGATGGGCCATGTCTTCCCAAGCCAGGTCTTCCCCGTTCCAGTACTCATTGTGGAGCGGCTTTTCTGCCTGCATTCCGGCAAGGAGCAGGTGAAGCTGGCCTGGCACATGGACGGCGACTGGCGCTACCTGACAGTGGACCGGAGAGTCATCTCGGACAACCGGGAGATCGTCTCCCTCGCGAGTTTTGGCCTGCCGGTAACCTCGGACCACACCAAGGTCCTCGTCCGGTTCCTGCATGCCTACGCCATGGATAACCAGCCCTGCCTGCCCGTGATCAAGGTCAGCAGCCGGTTCGGCTGGCAGGAGGATAGCACGAGCTTCCTTTGGGGGCGCAACCTGATCACCGATCAGGGAATCTGGACATCCGCGACCATTCGGCAGAAAGGTGGCCTTACCGCCACCGGAGGCAACACCGTTGTCTTCCTGGGAGGCGATGAAGGCGATGAACAGGTCGCCGACGGTTTCCATCACGCCGGACAACGGGCCGGTTGGCTCGTGGCAGCGAACCAGGCCATTACCTACCCGACGCCCTTTGTGATGCTGCTGGCGGCCTGCGCGCCGCCCATGCTCCAAGTTGTCGGGGCGAGCAACTTCGTCGTGGAGACGGCCGGCATCACCTCGACCGGCAAGACGACGGTGCAGCGGTTCGCCGCCTCGGTTTGGGGTTGCCCGGACGAGCGTTCCGAGGCCTCGGTGCTCCATACCTGGGACACCACCCGGGTCTGGATCGAGCGGACCGCCAGTCTCCTTAACGGCCTGCCGATGGTCCTCGACGACACGAAACGGGTCTTTTCCAGCCTCCCGAGGGAGCAGGCCCGCGCCATGGTCAACTCCGTCATCTACACCTACGCTTCCGGCAAGGGCAAAGGCCGGGGGAGCGTCCAGGGCACCCAGCGGACCGGCTCGTTCCGTTCCGTCCTGATCAGTTCCGGCGAGGAACCCTGCGTCGATTCCAGCACCCAGCATGGTGGAGCACGCGCTCGCGTCCTATCGCTGTGGGGCTCTCCGTTCGGGGCGGGACACCAAGGTCAGTTGGTCAAGAGCCTCAACCAGACCGTCATGGCGAACTACGGCCTCGCCGGTCCCATGCTGGTCCGTTATCTCCTCAGTAAGCGTCACTCGTGGCCGATCTGGCAGGACGAATATCGCCTTATCCTGCAATGCTACTCCACCCTGGCCGAGGAAAACAACGTGGCCGGCCGGCTCAGCGAAATCTTCGCCGTCTTGGAGAGCGTCGCCAACCGTCTCCGGGAGGCCGTGCCTGGGCTTGAGTATCCGGCATCGCCCCGTGAGGTGCTCGCCAAGGTGTGGAAGGACACCGTCACCGAGACCTCCAAGTCGGCCGACCGGGCGCTGGCGGCCCTTCGCGACCTGTATGACTGGAGCGCGGCCAACCAGCAGAAGTTCTACGGTCGCCACAAGGTCAATGCCAGTAATGCCCCCATCGAGCCATCTGGAGGCTGGGCCGGCCGCTGGGACGATGACCACAAATGGGACCACATCGCCTACCTACGTAAGCCGTTGGAGGAACGCCTGGAGCGATTTGGGTATGACGTGAGCGCCACGGTTCGGACCTGGGCCGATCGCGGTTGGCTCAATCTTGATGCGAAGGGCCGGATGCAGCGCCAGACCCGGATCGATGGCGCGGTCAGCGGTTGCTACTGCCTCCGCCGCGACGTGCTCGAATCCGAACTCGGGCTCGACTTCAAGGCATTGGAACTGCCATCGCCGGCAGGCCCCTTCTAGTCCGTCAACGACTTTGGGTGTGGGGAGGTTTTTGGGGGCCTCCCTACGCCCTCCTTACAAAAATTACTTAAAAATTATAATAAAATTAATATATTATAAAATTTGTCATGAAAAAATGCGGTAGTAGCCCCTCCCATCCCCCCCGACGCGGCCCCTAAGAGCCCAAAAACACAAAGCCCGCCCTCAAAAATGGGATTATCCCCGAGGGGCTCCCTCTCCCGACATTTTCAGGTAACCATATAATTTTTTTATGAAAAAGTGTAATGAGGGCGTTGGGCGCCTCATGACGTCCAGGCTCAGCCATGCGCTTCGCCACGGTAATCCAACCTTTTTATTGGTGATTTTTTAGGGTCATATATGAAAAATATCTGTAGAAAAATGATTCTCGCGGCAAGATTATCGTTAATAGCACTTGAGAAAATGTTTAATAAGTGTAAAGATATTTATCATTATATTTTACCGATTTTGACGAATTACCAGCAAATTTCATGCTTATCGCCGACATCGAAGAAATGAAAATTCACCACGGTTTACGCAATGTCATGGGTGCCTTGCAGTAGACGAAGTCCAAGTGCCGTTGTTGTACGGCCAATTTTTAACCTGAGGAAATTGAGATCAAAAAAACAACATTTCTCGCTCAGAGAAATTTCCGCCCGGATGGATACCATACAAGGGCAAGGGGATGAGATCGAGAAACCGGCCCGTTTTCGAATTACCGATTAGAACGAGGTGGCGCGCATATCAGATGAGATTCATGGCAAATCGAAATCGCTGAAAAATGGCAGCACAGGAAACGGTTGTCAGGCTATCGCCGTTTACGGGTATGCGTATGCGATCAGTTACGGGACGGTTTTGAATGGACGACGCTATGACCAAGGGAAACTTGGCCGTTTTTAACGATCAAGTGGCCGCGTGCTCGTAAGGGGCACACCAAGATGATGTCCTTGGGAAGCAAAATTGAATTTTCTCTCTTCGGCATGGCGGATGATGGCGGAAACGACGCCGATATACCAACCGTCACCAGGGAAAATTATCCCGTGGAGAGGGATCGTAAAACTCTCCAGAATACATACGCATTATTCGTGAGCTTCCCGCTTTTGGACATCATCTTGGGATCGCTGGATACGGGAAAACCGTCCGTCCAGTGGTGATCCGGGGCTTGGGCTGGCGACAGACCCTCTCTACCGGTGAAATCCACCTTGGCCACGACCTTCGCTATGGAGGTTGTCGCCCGGGTGGTGGCTGTGGTTAGGAATAACGGCAGCCTCTTGGGAAACCTTGGGGCTTTTTTTTCGCGTTCCGGGCTGTGTCGCCTCGATCTTGTTTGGCGTGGCTGTGTTCCGCTGACCTCCCCGCTGTCGGCAGCCCATAAGATTACAGAAATGTAATATTCAGAACGAGAATGCTAAGCTCCGTATGAAGGGAGCAGGAGCGGAAGGACGACTTGCAGAAGAGGTATATGAAGCGAGATATAAGAGCTAACTTTTTGATATCACAGGATAAACTCTTGAACGCCGCAGGCCGATAAGCGTAGACAGAATGGGCGGCCGGGAATGGAATTCGCCGCCGTTCCCCGCCGCTGTGGCTGAGGTAGTCGTTGAGATGGAAACCAACAAAATGAGGGTATGAAAATGTCTGGATCGTTTACGGATAGTCTTGATTTCGAGTTGGGCCTGCCGTTCGTGCTGGCCATGGTGATCCATGAGTTCGTCGCGGCCAAGAAGCTGCCCGACGGTGCACGGCTCAAGATGCGGCTCGACTCGGAGATCGAGGAAGCCGACTACAACACCGAAAACCTCGATTCCACCTGTAAGTATGCAGGGGACATGTCCATCACCATGGAATTGTAAGCCCGCAGTCGCCGGGGAGGAGAGACGGTGGCCGTCGTGCCGTCTCCCCTCCTCGTGAGAAGACCGGCCACCTGCGCCGGATAAGCTCATACGCCAACAGCGGCAATAAGCAGATGGCTGCCGGCAAACATGAACCGCCGTAAATGGAGAAAATATATGGGAAATATAACTCACTTTCCGACTGAAGATCGTCAACTTACTCGTGATGTCGAGCGCGTCAGGCAATGGACCAGGTCGTACAAGAGCCAGCAAATCCAAGACGATTTCGATATGCTCCAGCGTCTTGAGGATCTCGCAACCGCCCTTAGGGTCAGCTTGGGCGATCATATCATTGCCAACGCGGCCCCACCGGAGGCATTACGTACTGCCCTGGTCCTCATTGAAGACGTTCGGGGATACCTGCCCGACAGGATCAGCCATGCCGTCGTCCTCGACGAACTCTACCCCGAGGTGGCAGCGAGGATTCCGAGGTATCCGAGTTCCCAGACCAAGGCAAAGCGCGCACGCTCGTAGACGGCGTCGAACCACGAGACACGAACGTCGGTTGCCGAGGCCAAGTTGCCGGCGACCGCGCGTGACGTGAGCAAATAGCTCCTCCCCTGTCGAGAGGGCGGCACTCCTTGCGAATGTCGCCCTCATTTTTTCCCCGACTCCGGCTTGCCCTGGGCTCCCATCCCCCGGGACTGGCCCCCAAGGCCCCTAAACTCCCCCCTCCTGCGCGTTTGGGCCTGCCCCCACAGGTTGGCCTCCCTCAAGCCCCAAAATCCCAGGAGAGGCCCGCTCCGGCCCAAAGGCTGTTTTATACCTGGAAAACACGGACAATATGGACTGATTTTTGGCATTTTTTACGCAAAATCGGCCAAAAACATGCTCTTTAAGTCATATTCCGAGTCGAAATAGAGATATTTCGAGGCAATACCAACATTTTCACTCAAGGAGCAGACCATGGGCAAGAAAAATACGGGTGAAACCACCGAGGCCAAACGGTTCGAGTCCAAGTACGACGCCAAGGCACTCCGAGGCTGCATCCAGGAAGGGCTCGACGCCAAGACCATCATGGAACGGCTGGGGATCAGGCACAAGCAGACCCTCAAGCAGTACGTGCTGCGCCTTTTAAGCGACGACCGGACCTTCTACGAGGTCAGGGGCCTCTACCTGAAAAGCTCGGCCCACCCTCGCGTCAATGCCAAGGGCGAGCTGAAGCTGGTCCTTCGCAACCTGGACCTGGGCGATCTGGCCGTGGCGGCCGGCGACGAGTTCGCCGTCACCGCCGAGGACAACCGGATCATCCTGACCAGGGTTTGACCGAGGTGGTTTCCAATCAGCCACGTCGTGGAGGCGGCGTGGCTTTTTGATTTCCGGGTACGCAACAACCGGGGGCAGGGCCAATGCCGCTTTCTTATGAAGAAGCGGCTTTGGGCCAGGACTTCACGAAAAGTCATTTGACTTCAATGTGATATCCGGGGCTGCCCCTTTGACCGGTGCCCCCGTGCCATTTTCAATGATCGGTTTGATCCTTTCCCCAAGAAAAACATGCTTTCCAGGAGGTTATCCCATGAAGGTACAGCCCATCACCGACTTGCGCCACGTGCGCAGCATCAAGCGTCTCCTGGGCGACAGCCCGAGAGACAAGCTCCTGTTTGTCATGGGCGTCAATAGCGGCCTGCGTGTCCAGGACCTGCTCGCGCTCCGCGTTGTTGACGTGCGCGGCTTGAAACTCGGTGATCGTGTCCCGGTCCGGGAACAGAAAACCGGCAAGCCCAACGTGCTCATCGCCAACAAGGAGATCGTGGCGGCCCTGGAGGAGTACCTCGCCAGCGCCCAGCCCGAGGACAGGCACTACCTGTTCAAGAGCCGGAAGACGGCGAACTCACCCCTGACGACCCTGTCCGTCACCAAGAAGGTGAAGGCCTGGGCCGCCGCCATCAACCTCAAAGGCAACTTCGGCGCGCACACGCTGCGGAAAACCTGGACCTACCATCAGCGCCGCGAATTCGGCGTCTCCTGGGAGGTTCTGGCCAAGCGGCTCAACCATTCCAGCCCGTCCGTCACCCGACGTTATCTCGGCGTCCAGGACGAGGAGGTGGAGCATGTGCTCATGAACGCCCTGTAGGCGGAAAGGGGCCTTCGCCCCTTTTTTCAGCCGGGAAAAATTTTCAGATTTTTTTGACCTCGGGCCGGCCCCCACGGACAACGTGCAGGAGCATCTTGCAGAAGGATGACGGAGCGAATGCGCATGCGTGTGAAACTTGCAGAAGCAAGTATGCTAATAATATGTAAATATTTACTTTTTATGACGCTTGGCCGATAAGATCCCGGGGCCAGGAAACAGCCACGGCCCAGGTGAAGCCAATGCTTTTGGAAAAGGAACTCGGGCGGCCCATGACGCCGCAGGAACTCGCCAGAATCCTCGGGGTGTGCGCCAACACCGTCCGGAGATATCGCGAACATTGGGGGGGCGTCGAAGTCGCCCCTGGGAAAATCAGGTTTTTCGAGAATAAGGTACGGGAGGTGCTCCATGCCAGCACTACTCAGGAAGTTCAACCCGCCTCGGTGGCGGGCAGTCGTAACCGTAGGAGGCAAGCGGAAGGAAAAGCTTTTCCCGGACGGGACCGAGAAGAGTCGCCGAGCCGCCGAACGATGGGAAGCGGCCCAGAGAAAGAAGATCAAGAACCCGAAGCCGATCGTCACGGACTCGCCGACCTTGATTGATCTGGCCAACGCGTTCCTGGACTTCGTCAAGGAGCGGCAGTCCAAGAAGACCTATGCCGAGAAACTCGCCGTCATGAAGCGGATACTGGCGCGGTTCGGCCGGGATACCGAGATCGCTGACATCCAGGTTGCCGAGGCGCTCAAGTTCCTGACCGACCAGTACCGCAAGCGGTCCGGTTACGCGGCCAACAAGGAACGCAAGGTGCTCGTCACGACCTGGGGCTGGGGCAGGAAGTATCTGCCCGGTTTTCCGGAAGGGCCGTGTCCCTTTCAGGTGGTGGACCGGTTCCCGGAAAAACGCCAGCCACGCTACGTCCCACCGGAGGAGGACTTCTGGGCCGTATACGAAGCCGCCAGCGGTCAGGACCGGGTGATGCTGCTCACGCTGCTTTTTCTCGCGGCCAGGCGGGGAGAGGTCTTCCGGCTCAAGTGGTCGGACATCGACTTTGCCGGGAACACCGTGATGCTGTGGACCCGAAAGAGGGCCGGCGGCGACCTGGAATCCGATGTCGTGCCCATGGTGGAGCGCCTCAAGCAGGTGCTGTTGGCCTGGTGGGAGCATCGCCCCATCGCCTCCGAGTACGTCTTCGTCAACCTGGAGGAACATGCCTTTTGTAAGGAGTACCTGGGACGGCCGTTTACCAACCGGCAGCACCTGATGGAGCGTCTGTGCAAGAAGGCCGGTGTCAGGGTGTTCGGCTTCCACGCCATCCGGCACCTCACGGCCAGCATCCTGTACCGAGAAGGGCAGCCGGTGGCCGTCATCCAGTCCGTCTTGCGTCACAAGTCGCCGCAGACCACGACCCGCTACCTCCAGAGCCTCGGCCTCAAGCAGACCCAGGAAGCCATGGAAGCAGTCATGGGCAAGCGTGGACCAGGTAAGGTCGTCAGCATCCAGAAGGTCGCGCAGGAGCAGGGGTAAAGTTTTGGACTTCCGAGGTCGGAAATGTGGACTTCGTGTGGACAAACAGAAAAGCGGCTTACGCTGAACACGTAAGCCGCTGAATTTACTTGGCGTCCCCAAGGGGATTTGAACCCCTGTTACCGGCGTGAAAGGCCATCAACATAGCTATCCTCGGACTTTTCTTTCCTTTCCCCTTTATTCCTACCCTTCCCGATAATTCCCTAATAGCTTGAAATTTAATGGCGAACTATTGAGTGGGGTTTTCCTATTGACTCCTACCCTGGGCGATGTAGTTTGACCTTGAG
>JAWRKJ010000174.1:0-4165 GCA_040307025.1 Desulfovibrionaceae bacterium
CAGGTTGGCGATGTAATCCTTGAGGGCCAGGCGCATCTGGTCGAAGGACCGGGCCAACACCCCGACCTCGTCCTGGGCGGCGGTGGCCGGGGCCTGGACGTCGAGGTTTCCCCGGGCGATTTCCGCGGCCGTGACGGCGAGCTTCCCAAGCGGCCGGGTGATGGAGGCGGCGATGCCGGCGATGACGGCCAAAAGCAGACAGAATCCGGCTCCGCCGAGGATGGCCACTTCCCGGCCCAGACGGCGCAGGTCGGCGAACAATTCGTCTTCCGGCACGATGACGCCCATGGACCAGCCCGTGGACGGCATGGGCGTGTACGCCAGCCAGGCCGGCTTGCCAAGCACGAAATCGGGCAGCCGGGCAAAGCCTTCTCCGCCCCGGATCATGGTCTGGCCCACGGCGCGCAGTTCGCGGCTCCCGGCGGCCTCGGCCAGGCTGAAGATGCTCTCGCGCATGATGGCCCGGTTGTCCGGGTGGGAGACGAACACGCCGTTGGCGCTGACCAGAAAGGCATAGCCCGAATGGTACATGGCGATGCGGCTCACCTGGCGGCGCAGCCAGTCCAGGGACACGTCGGCCGTGACCACGCCGAGCAGGCGCCGGTCCGGGCCTTCGCCCCGGAAAAAGGGCACGCTGCAGGTCGTCATGACGATGGAGCCGCCGGATTCGTCGAAATACGGTTCGCTCCAGACCGTGCGGCCGAGCACGGCCGGCACCAGATACCAGTCCAGAATGGTGTAGTCGGTCTCCTCGCCCAGGGACACGAATTCGAGGGTGTCGCCCTTGCGGCAGTAGTAGGGGGCGAAGCGTTCGAGCCCCGGCGCGAAGGCCCAGGGCGCATAGGCGGCGGCCGTGCCGAAGATGTCGGGGCTCGCGGCCAGCATGTCGCGCAGGCGGCGTTCGAGGATGGGCCGGCGCGGGGTTTCCTGGGCCAGCCCCTCGGCCACGTAGCGGGGGAGCTGTTCCACGGCGGTCAGATGGGCCTCGATGCGGGCCGCCGCGCCCCGGATGAGGTTGCGGGCGTTTTCGCGGACGTTTTTGAGCAGCAGGTTCTTGGAGGACTGGTAGTAATAGGTGAAGGCCAGGGCGAAAATGCAGGTGGTGCTGGTCAGGATGAAAAGGGCCAGCTTGAAGCCCAGGCCCCGGGTCCTGGACATACGGCCCGCCTCCCGGGCCGGAGCCTCGGACTCGGCTGCGGGCAGGATGGGCGCTTTAGCGGCAGGCGGCATGGAAAGCCTCGTAGGAGGGCGCGCTTTCGATCAGACCGGCTGCGCGCATGGCGGCCACTGTGGCGGCGTACCGGTCCTCGCCCAAGGGCCCGGGCACGGCTCCGGGAGCGGTCATGGCCTGGCGGATGTGGTCGAACATCCATTTCTGGTGCATGCGATTGGTGGGCAGGTTGGCGGCCGAGACATGGCTCATGACAATGTCCAGGGCCTCGTTCGGATGCTCGAAGGCATAGCGCCAGCCGGCCAGGCTGGCCCGCACCACGGCCCGGCACAGGTCCGGGTCCTGTTGCCAGGTCGCTTCCAGGCAGTACAAGCCGTCCTCGGGCAGGTCCAGGCCGTCTGCGGCCAGGTCGAAAACGGTGAGTTCCCCGGGGTCCAGGCCGGCGTTCAGCAGGGTGTGGTATTCGTTGTAGCGCATGGCCGAACAGGCATCCACGCCGCCGCGCAGGAACAGGTCCACGGTATAGCCCTGGGGGAGCTCGGTGACGGTAATGCCGTGGCGGCGGAAAAAGGCCTCGGGGAGCAGGTGGAATTCCGGTCCCCACAGGCTCACCCGCTTGCCGGCGAGGTCGGCCGGCTTGGTGATGCCGCTGGATTTGCGGGCGATGAGCAGCTGGCTCGACGTGGGCACGAGCTGGGCCAGATTGACCAGGGGCAGGCCCGCGACCCGTTGGCGGATGGCCGAGGTGAGAAAAAACGTGCCGAACTGGGCCCGGCCCTCGCGCAACAGCTTCGAGGGCGGGGACTGGGGGCCGCCGCGCAGGATGCGCATGTCCACCCCGGCCGCCGTGTAAAACCCCTTGGCCAGGGCCACGTAATAGCCGGCAAACTGGGCCTGGGGTTCCCATTGCGGGATGAGTACCGCCTGTTTCAAGGCGGCGGCCCAGGCGGCCGAGGCCAGAAGCGTGGCGGCGAGGATGGCGACAAGACCGGCCAGGGCAGGAGGGTACGACAATTTGTCCTGCGGCATGGAGAGATCACTACAGTCTTTGGCGGCCCTTGCATAGTGGCAAGGAGCGTTGTGCATCAACTTTGTGGAACAGCGCTGGCTCGGACCGGATCCGGACCGTTGCTGGTCCGGTGGATGCTTGGCCCGACCTGGGATGCGGCCGGTTGGAACAGACCGTTGCGAGCCAGCCTCGGTTGCGCAATGGGCTGGCTGGGGCTACTTGAAGCGGATCTGGAACACGATCGTGTCCGGGCCGTCGGTAAAGGACAGGTTGCGCAGCATGGTTTCCCGGTCGATGGAGTAGGTGTCCGGGGAGTGGATGTCCACCCGCAGCACGTCCTTGCGCCCGGTGGTCAGGGTGACCCGTTTGTTGCCGACCTTGAACAGAATTTTTTCGCCGTTTTGGTACCAGAAATAATAGCTTCGCTTGAGCGTGAAGTAATACGGCTGGTCGAAGCTGGGGATGGCCCGGGGCTGGGGCTTTTCCAGGGAGAGGTCAAGGCGGTAGATGTCGTTGGTCACCTGGGTGATGGTGTTCGCGACCATGGCGTAGCGGCCGCTGCTGTCCGGGGTGCCGGTCTGGATGAGGGCGAAGCCGGCCGTGATCTCGAAGTCGATGCCGGCCGAGGGCAAGGATCGGGTCTGGCCCTGGAAAAAGCGGACAAGCGCCTGGGTGGACTCGTCGGCGAGAGCGCGGCCCGGCAAGGCCAGGACCAGAACCGTGAACAGGACCGGCAGACAGCGGAAAAACGATAATCGGAACATGGCCGTATTCCTTGGCCGCGACACCCTGGCGGGCGGCCGCAAAAAGGGGTAGACAGACGCACCACTTTGACCCTTACCGCGCCAAGGACATGAACGCAACGACACCCACCCCGGACGGCCAGACGGCCGCCATCCTGGATAAGGCCCGGGCCGGTACCCGGCTCACCCCGGACGAGGCCCTGATTTTGGCCGTGGCCGCGCCCCTGCACGACCTGTGCGAGGCCGCTCTGGCCGCCCGGGTGGTCCGCCACGGCAAAAACGCCTACTACGTCCGCAATATCCACATCAATTTCACCAACGTCTGCGTCAACGCCTGCCGGTTTTGCGCCTTCAGCAAGGTCAAGGGCGAACCCGGGGCCCATACGGCGAGCGTCGCGGACATCGTGGCCGAGCTGGCGGCCCACCGCGACGCCGTGATCCGGGAAATCCACGTGGTCGGCGGGCTCAACCCCGAACTGCCCCTGGACTATTATCTCGACATGCTGCGGGCCATTGCCCGGGAGCGGCCCGGCGCCGGCATCAAGGCCTTCACCGCCGTGGAAGTGGCCCATCTGGCCGATGTCCAGGGCGTGTCCGAGCTCGCAATCCTGGCCGCCCTCAAGGAGGCCGGCCTGCTCATGCTGCCTGGCGGCGGAGCCGAGGTGTTTTCACCGAACCTGCGCCAACGCCTGTGCCCGGAGAAGATTTCGGGCGACCGTTGGCTCCAGGTCCACGCCACCGCCCACCACCTGGGCCTGCCAACCAACGCCACCATGCTTTTCGGCCACATCGAGACCTGGGCCGACCGGGTGGCCCATCTCTCGGCCCTGCGCGATTTGCAGGACATGACCGGCGGCTTTACCTGCTTTATTCCCCTGGCCTACCAGCCGGCCAACAACTACCTGGGCGCGTCGGGACCGGACGGTCTGACGGTCCTGCGGTTGATGGCCCTGTCACGGCTGTTTCTCGACAACATCCCGCATCTCAAGGCCTACTGGGCCATGCTCGGCATCAAGGCGGCCCAGATGGCCCTGTGGGCCGGGGCCGACGATTTCGACGGCACCATCATCGAGGAACGCATCGGCCACGCCGCCGGCGCGGACAGCCCCAAGGGTCTGACCCTGGGTGCGTTGCGCCGGGCCATCGAGGCCGCCGGTCTGGTCCCGGTGGAGCGTACGGCCGATTTTCGGCCCGTGACCCAGGCCTAGGCCCACGGCCTGGGCGTTTTTTTACCGGCCGTCC
>JAWRKJ010000175.1:0-6006 GCA_040307025.1 Desulfovibrionaceae bacterium
GGGGGGAGGGGGCGCTTAGCTGTGGCTGTAGCCGCCGGATTCCTCCCGGCCCAGGGATACGGTCACGGGATTTTTGGCGAAGTAGGCCAGGCAGCGGTCGAGGTCGGCCAGCAGCAGATCGGCCAGGTCGCGGCTCATGCCGTGGCGCACCAGGGCGCGCATGACCACCAGATCCTGGCGGTTGGCCGGCATGGAATAGGCCGGCACCTGCCAGCCCCGGCTGCGCAGGCGGTCCGAGAGGTCGTAGAGGTTGAACCCGGCCTGGCAGTCCGGCTTGAGGCTCCAGCTCACGGCCGGGATGCCGCCCCGGCCGTCGTAGATGACGTCGAAGATCGCAAGCCCGCGTAAGGCGTCGCCCAGATAGGCGGCGGTGTCGTAGCAGGCCTGGTGCACCTTGCGGTAGCCCTCGCGTCCCAGGCGCAGGAAGTTGTAGTACTGGGCCACGATCTGGCCGCCCGGACGCGAGAAGTTGAGGGCGAAGGTGGGCATGTTGCCGCCCAGGTAGTTGACGTCGAAAATGAGGTCCTTGGGCAGTTCCGCGGCGTCGCGCCAGATCACCCAGCCCACGCCCAGGGGTGACAGGCCGAACTTGTGCCCCGAGGCGTTGATGGACTTGACCCGGGGCAGCCGGAAATCCCAGGCCAGGTCGGGATCGCAAAACGGGGCCAGGAAACCGCCGCTGGCCGCGTCCACGTGCACCGGAATGTCGAGGCCGGTCTTGGCTTCGAGCGTGTCCAGGGCCAGGCATACGGCTTCCACGGGCTCGTACTGGCAGGTAAACGTCACGCCAAGGGTCGGCACCACGCCGATGGTGTTCTCGTCGCAGCGCGAAACGACCTCCTCGGGCGACATGATGAGCCGGTCGCGCTCCATGGGGATCTCCCGCAGCTCGATGTCCCAGTAACGGGCGAACTTGTGCCAGCAGATCTGGACCGGTCCGCAGATCAGGTTGGGCTTGTCGCAGGGGAGCCCCTTGGCCTTGCGCTTTTCCCGCCAGCGCCATTTCATGGCGAGGCCGCCGAGCATGGCCGCCTCGCTCGAACCCGTGGTGGAGCAGCCCATGGTGTTGGCCGCCTCGGGGGAGTTCCACAGGTTGGCGAGCATATGCACGCAACGCGCCTCCAACTCGGCGGTCTGCGGATACTCGTCCTTGTCGATCATGTTCTTGTCCAGGCATGCATCCATCAGCTGATGAACCTCGGGCTCGGCCCAGGTCTGACAGAAGGTGGCCAGGTTCTGGCGCGAATTGCCGTCCAGCATGAGCTCGTCACGGACCAGCCGATAGATGTGCCGGGGTTCGGTCTCGTCGGAAGGGAACCGGTATTTGGGCAGGCCGGCCGACAGGTCGTCCGAAGCGTACACGTCGTCCAAGAGATCGTCCCTGACCGTGTTTTTTTGATGCAAGGCCATGCAGGTCTCCTTTGTCGGGGATGGGCGCATCAGTCCCCGGTTTGACGCCATTCGGGCTTTTTCAGGGCGTTTATGAGCAGGGGCAGGCCGATAAAGACGATCATGCCGGCGGCCACGAGCCCGACGTAGAGGGCGGGATTGCCCACCGGCAGGTTGGTGGGCGGGAAAAAGCCCACCACCAGCGCGAAGCTCACGCCAAGCAGTCCGAGTCCGGCCACGAGGTCCATGCCCAAGGTGCCGCCCGGCACCTTGTAGGTGCGCGGCAGATCGGGCCGGGTATGGCGCAGCTTGATGGCCGCCGCGTACATGAGGATGTACATCGCGAGGTACAGGGTGACGGTCATGGCCGAGAGTACGAAAAAGGCCACGCTGACATTGTCCATGACGAAGTAGAGCCCGGCGAGCAGACTCACGATCACGGCCTGGATGAGCAGGATGTTCACCTGGACGCCGTTTTTGTTGACCTTGGCCATAAACGGCGGGATCTCGCCCTGCCTGGCGGTTTCGAGCAAGCCCCGGCTCGGGCCGCCGACCCAGGCCATGACCCCGCCGATGGCCCCGAACGCCGTGAGCAGGCCCATGACCGGGGTGAGAAACGCGATGTGGAACTTGGCGAACAGTTGCTTGAAGGCCTGCATGAGGCCGGCCGTGAGGCTGATGTCCGCGGCCGGGATGACCGTGGCCACGGCCAGGGAGCCGAGTATGAAGAGCAGAAAGATGACGGCCGCGGCCAAAAACAGGCTTTCCGGGAATTGCCGGGCCGGATTTTCCAGATCGACCGCGTGCACGGCGTGCACCTCCACGCCGGCGAACAGCAAAATGATGCCGGCCAGAAAGGCCACGCTGCCAAGACCGGTGATGTGCGGGAACAGGCGGGCATGGGGCGCCTGGTGGACGAACTGGTCGGCCGCGACCGTGGCCGCGCCCGGGGTCAGAAAGGCGATGGGATTGCCCTGGTCCACCCAGAGCAGACCGAGGACGATGATGACGATCCCGGGCAGCACCGTGCCGCACAGCACGCCGTACTTGGTGACCGCGCTGGCGATGTTGGAGCCGGCCAGGGTCAGGAAGGTGGCCAGCCAGTAGCAGACGAGGATCACCACGCCGGTGTAGACGCCGTTGTTGGCCAGTTCCGGCTTGAGGAACAGATAGGCCAGGGCGCTGGCCGCAAAACCCAGCACCGTCGGGTACCAGACCACGTTCTGGATCCATTGCAGCCAGATGGCCGTGAATCCCCACCGGGAACCGAAGGCTTCCTTGATCCAGACATAGACGCCGCCGCCCTTGCCGCTCATGGCCCCGCCCAATTCCGCCGCCACCAGGGAGGCGGGGATGAGGAACATGATTGCGGCGAAGAGGATGTAAAAGATCATGGACAGGCCTTCCTTGGCCATCATGGGCAGGCCCCGCAGGCTCACCACCGCCCCCACGGTCATCATGCTGAGGGTGAAGACCGTCATACGTTTTTTTGTTGCCATTACCGAGCCTCCACAACGCGTCAAATGGTTTGATCGGCAGATCCCCTTCCGCGTGCGCGTCAATCGGGAGCGGTCGTCCGAAACGATACGATGATTTCGGAACGGTAAAGGAGTAATAGACATCCTGTGTCATTCTGGACACGGAGTTGTCATGCGAGGGATGAGCGCGTCAAGCTGCCGAATATGACAAAAAGTATTATGGAAAATATCTCCAAAATCAATGAAAATCTTGTATTGGATGTTCATGATAGGGACGTGCTGGAAGAAACAATTCTTTCCTTGAGGTGTCGTCGGAAAAAGTATCAGCGCCGGCCGCTGTACGGATCGCGGCTTGCATGGAACCGGTCGTGGACGTCCGGTAGCGGCGCCGATCACGTTCTTGCCAGCAGGCTGGGCGGTATGCGAAACAGGTTGGTATGGGAGTCCTGCCGGGTCGTAGGGGACCCGACTCCCCAAGGAGGGCGTATGCCGCGATCGGTTCTCAGCCGCATCCTGCTCGGGTGCCTGTTGGTCCTGACTGTGGGTCTGTCCACGGCCTGGGCCCAGGGCGATTGCCCGCCGGGCTATCATGTGGAAGGTCCCCGGGGCTGCATGCCCAACGGCCCCGGCCCGGGGCCGTATTATCCGCCGCCTCCGCCGCCGGGGTATTATCCGGCCCCGTGCCCGCCGGGCATGGTCTGGAGCTACGGGGCCTGTCGTCCGGAGCCCCGGCGCGGCCTCAACATCTACATCGGGCCGCCAGGCTATTAGGGGTTTTCAAAGGGCGCGCGCCTTGCTGGCGCCGCCGGAGGCGTTTTGCTCCCCGTCCCCGCCGCCAGCGGCTACGGTCCGTCCTGGGCGCGTTCGCCCGGGCGCATGTCGGGACTGGAGTAGAAGAATTCGATGCGGCGGTTGCGGGCGATGTTTTCCGGCGAGGTGGGCGGCACGAGGGGCTGGCTGTCGGCCAGGCCCACGGCGCGCAACCGGGTGGTGGGAATGCCGGCTTTTTCGGCCAGGTAGCGGGTGGCGGCCGCGGCCCGGGAGGCGGACAGCTCCCATTTGGATGGGTAGGGCCCGCCGGCCTCGGCGTCGTCGGCATGGCCGCGCACGGTGAGATTGATCTTGTAGTCGCGCAGGATCTTGGCCACCCCGGCCAGGACCTTCTCGGCCTCGGGGGTGAGCTGGGTCGAGCCGGGCTTGAACATGACGGTGTTGTTGACCTGCATGAGCACGCCGGCCGAGTCGTTGCTCACGCCGGAGTTGCTTTTCACGTTGGGATCGGAGGAGATGAGCTGCTTGATCAGCAGGGCGATTTCGTATTTGAGCTTGTTTTCCTGGGAGAGCTTGAATTCGGGGCTGCCCTTGATGGCGTCGGGGCTGATGAAGGTCGGCACCTTTTCGAGGTTTTGCGCTTTCTCCTTGGAAGCCACGTTCTTGTCCTGGAACACCAGGGACAATTCCTGCTTGCGCTGGGGCTTGAGCGACACCACCAGCCACAGGAGCAGGAAAAAGGCCATGAGCGCCGTGACAAAGTCGGCATAGGCCACCTTCCACGAGCCGCCGTGGTGGCCGCCGTGGCCTTCGTCGGATTCGCGATAGATGATGACGGTCTTGCCGCCGCTGTCATTTTTTGCCACGCAACGCCCCCTCCATGTCCTCCATGCTTGGCCGCACGTCGTCCGGCACGGCCCGCCGGCCCATTTCCACCGACAGCATGGGCGAAAAGCCGGAGTTGTAGGCGGCCAGCACCTCCTTGGCCACGAGCAGCAGATGCTGCTGCGCCTTGGCTTGGTATTCGAGGTTGGCGGCCATGGGTCCGATGAAGCCGTAGCACAGGAGGATGCCGAGGAAGGTGCCGACCAGGGCGGCGCCGATGCTGTGGCCGAGCACTTCGGGCGGCTCGTTGATCTTGCCCATGGTGAGCACGATGCCGAGCACGGCGGCCACGATGCCAAGGCCGGGCAGGGAGTCGGCCACCCGGTTCACGGCGCCGGGGGTCTGCATGGCGTGGTGGTGCAGGGTGGCGATGTCCGTGCGCATGAGGTCGTCGTAGCGGTGAGCGTCGATGCCCTCGGAGAGCAGGGCCTTGATGTTGTCGCAGATGAAAAAGGCGAGTTGCTTGTTTTTGGCGATGGACGGGTAGCGGTTGATGGTGGCGGACTGTTCGGGCTTGGAGACATGGGGCTCCAGGGCCACGATGCCGTCGCGCCGGGCGATGTTCATGAGCTCGAAAAGCAGGGTGAGCAGGTCCTGGAAGTCCGAGGCGCTGGGTTCCTTGCCGGAAAAGACGTGGGTGACGTGCTTGAAGGTGCCGACGACGATGGACTTGGGCGCGGAGATGAGGAAGGAGCCCAGGGCCGCGCCGCCGATGATGAGTAGTTCGATGGGCTGGATGAGCACGCCCAGGTGCCCGCCTTCCAGCAGAAAACCGCCTATGACGCAGCCCAGAACCACGAAAATGCCGATGATGACGAACATGGCGCACCATCAGGGCGCACATACAGCTCGCCCCTCGCTCGCCGGGCCGGTTGTGCCGGTCCCGATCGGTTGGCGGGGGGCCTTGGCGCCCCCCGCAGTGATGTAAAAAAAACCGTGTCACCGGGCAAGGCCGGCCCGATTATTTATTGCCGCAGCACTTCTTGTACTTCTTGCCGGAACCGCAGGGGCAGGGATCGTTGCGGCCGACCTTGGGCGCGGCGCGGCGCTTGGGTTCCGGCTTGGCTTCGGCGGTCTCGCTGCTGCCGGAATACTGCAGGTTGGCGGTCTCGTCCTTGTGGTGGAACTCCTGTTCCCGCACCTCGCTGCGCAGCTGGACCCGGGACAGGGCGCGCACGGCCGCGTCGCGGATTCCGTAAATAAGCTGCTGGAACAGCAGAAAGCCTTCCTTTTTGTATTCCTGCTTGGGGTCTTTCTGGCCGTAGCCGCGCAGACCGATGCCGTCGCGCAGATGGTCCATGTTCAGCAGGTGGTCCTTCCAGTTGCGGTCCAGGGATTCCAGCGTGAAGTAGCGGGCGATTTCCTGGTAGTGGTCCGGGGCCGCGTCCTTGAGCGCGCCGGTGGTCTCGTTGATCCAGGCCAGGGCCTGGGTCTTGTTGGGCAGGTTGCGGCGGAAGTCGGGGAAGCGGTCGAAGTCGAAGAC
>JAWRKJ010000176.1:0-8996 GCA_040307025.1 Desulfovibrionaceae bacterium
AGGGCCGTGGATAGGGCTCACTGCACAGGATGGGGCGGTCCAGGAGGGGCCCGCGGCCCATCCTGGCCGCCGGAGGCGTTTCTTCCCTTCCTCCGTCTCGTTTGCCTGCTTTTTGTCCTTGCGGCCCTTCCCGGCTGCGCCGCGCCCAAACCGGCCACGGGGCCGGCGGGCGGGCAGGTGGTTTTCACGCCCCGGCAGCCGCCGCGTCATGCCAAGCCGTCCACCTCGGGCTTTGCCTCGGCCGATGCCAAAAACATTCACGATTTTCTGGTAAAGTACCAGACCGTCATCACGGGCGAGGACGAGAAGGCCATTTTGCGTCTCTATGGTGATGGCGCGCGCATGGTGCCGTATCTGGTGGAGAACCGGCGGGTGCTGACCAAAAAGGAGCTGGAATCGCGGCTCGGCTACATCACGAAAATGCAGCATAAGGCCCGGATGCGGCTGGCGTTTCGGGAGCCCATGGACATCACGGTGTCCGGCGAGACCGGGCAGGTCCGGGCGTTGGCGGACATGCGTTGGCAGGAGCATGGCCAGCCCAGGCAAGTGGTGCTGGACTGTTTTTTCAGCCTGGAACGGGTGGATTACATCTGGAAGATCAAACAGTCCCACCAGGAAGTGGCGGCCCCGGGTCAGACCGTGCCGGGACAGGGCGCCAAGCCGGCTGTCCGCCCGGAATCACGGCCTGACCAGAACCGTGAGGACAGAACGCCTCCCGATGGCGCACCCCGGCCGATCATCCCACTCGACCGGCCTTCCTGAGCGCGCCAGTCGCCCTTTCCCTTTTTCCCTCACCCCGCACGCCACCTAGCCCGCTTGTTGGCTGGACAGGTGCTTTTGGGCCAGGGTGCGAACCTTGCGGGCGTCTTCCAGGCGGGCATCGCCTTCCAGGGCCTTTGCAGCGGCCGCATCGGCCGCGTTCCAGTCGTCAAGGCGCGCTTCGACCAGGGCCAGGGCCTGGCAGAGCAAGGGCAGATCGCCGATCTTGGGTCGGGCATCGGCCAGGATGCGTTTGGCGTCTGGCCAGACGTCGGCCTTGCCCGCGGCCGTGAGCAGAAAGTCGTAGGCCCGGGGATTGTCCGGGGATTCCTCGATGGCCCGCCTGGTGTATTCCAGGGAAGCCTTGAAATGTCCGGCATCGATGAGCCGCGAGGCGATCAGGGGAAAAAGGCCTTTCTCGTCGACATAGTCCTCGACCGCCGCCCGGAAATTGCGCTGGGCTTCGAGCAGGTTGCCCTCGCTCAGAAGCCTTGTGCCCTTGATGATGGCGTGGTCGATGCGCAGTTTGCGTTCGCGCTTGCTTTCGAGATCCTCGCGGTTGATGGCTTCTTCCACGGCCCGGGTCACGGGCACGAGAGCGGCATAGAGCTGTTTTTCCTGGCCTTTGACATAGGGCAGACCGTGGGGCAGCAGCGGCTTGACCCGTTCGAGTTTGACCAGGTTGGCCAGGCTTTCGCGCAAAAGTCCCTCGATGGTGATCCGGTCCGGCCCGGTCGGACGCAGGGTCACAAAGGCGCGCAGGGCGGAAAGCAGCAACTGCAGGGTACGCAGGTCGTCGTTCTTGGCATAAGCGGCCTTGGCCCGGGCCAGGTCCTCGCGGATGGTTTTCGCGCTTGGCGGCATGCCTTGATTTCCTCGAGAAACGGCTGCGCCTTGGGCGCGCCGGTGTGACGCGTCACGGACGCGCCGTGCAACAAGAGATGATCCTACAAAGAATACAGGACTGTCCGGACAAAGCAACCCCGGCTGCGTTCAATGGGCCTGGCCCCAGGTACGGCCGGTGCCCCAGTCCACGTCCAGGGGCACGGCCAGGGTGACGATGCCGGACATGAGGGCGGCCAAGCGGGCGCCGGCCTCCTGGGCCTTGGCTTCGGGCACCTCGATGAGGAGTTCGTCGTGGATCTGGAGCACGAGCCGGGCATCGAGGCCGCGCAGGGGCGCATCGGCGGCCACGGCCAGCATGGCCATTTTAATGATGTCGGCCGCGCCGCCCTGGACCACGGTGTTGATGGCCTGGCGCCTCGCCTGGGAGGCGAGCTGGCTGTTGGCCGAGCTGATGTCCGCCAGGGGCCGGCGGCGTCCGGCCAGGGTGGTCACGAAGCCCTCGCGCTTGGCCGCCTCGACAATACCGTCGTAGAAGGTGGACAGGCCGGGCAGACGTTCGAAATATTTGGCGATAAAGGCCTTGGCCGCGTCGAGCTTGAGCCCGAGGTCCCGGGACAGCTTCTGGGGCCCCATGCCGTAGAGCAGGCCGAAGTTGATGGTCTTGGCCTGGCGGCGCTCGTCCGGGCCGATGTCGGACTCGGGCTTGTCGAAGAGCAGGGAGGCGGTGCGGGCATGGATGTCGGCCCCGTGGGCAAAGGCGGACAGCAGGGCCGGTTCGCCGGACAGATGGGCCAGCACCCGTAGTTCGATCTGGGAATAGTCCGCGGCCACGAGCAGCTTGCCCGGGCCGGCCACGAAACATTGCCGCATGCGCCGGCCGAGGTCGCCCCGGATGGGGATGTTTTGCAGGTTGGGGTTGGAGCTCGACAGGCGGCCGGTGGCCGTGGCCAGGTTGTTGAACGTGGTGTGGATGCGGCCGTCCCGATCGGCCAGCTTGGGCAGGGGATCGAGATAGGTGGAGCGCAGTTTTTCGAGCTTGCGGTATTCGAGGATGCGGTCGACCAGGGGATGGCTCCCGGCCAGGCGTTCCAGGGCCTCCTGGGAGGTGGAGGCCTGGCCGCCCGGGGTCTTGCCCTGGGGCTTGAGTCCGAGTTCGTCGTAGAGGATTTCGCCGAGCTGGCGGCTGGAGCGGGGGTTGAAGGGCTTGCCCGCAGCTTCCTGGATGGCCGCGTCCAGACGCGCGAGCTCCCGGCCGACCTCGGCCCCGAAATCGGCCAGGGCGGCCAGGTCCAGGCCGATGCCTGCCCGCTCCATGGCCACGAGCACCGGAACAAGCGGCATTTCCAGGTCGCGCACGAGGTCGGTCAGACCGGCTCCGGTCAGCCGTCCGGCCAGGATGCCGGCCAGCCTGACGGCGGCCCTGGCCTGGTCTTCGGGACCGATGGCGGTGCTGTCCACGGACGGATCGGCAAAGAGGCTGTCGCGCAGCCGCTCCCAGTCGTAGACGCGTTGTTCGGGGCTGAGCAGGTAGGCGGCGAGTCCGAGGTCGAACCAGCGGGTGAGCGGCACGGTCTCGAAGGCCGGATCGGCCGTGAACAGGGCCTTGACCGAGGGCACGGCGACCGACTCGGCCCGGGCCAGAAAGGCGGCCAGTTCCGGGGCGCTCACGTCGAGGCGCCACTCCTGCCCTCCCAGGGACAGGCGATAGCCGCCGTCCAGGGGGACCAGGCCGAGACGCTGGCCGGTCGGGTCGGGCAGGGTGGCCAGGGCCACGGCCGGTGAGGCGGCCGGAGCCGGCTGGGGGGCCGGCGGGTCGAGCAGGGACAGCTGGTGGTTGCCCTTGGCCGCCGGGGTCGGGGAGGCGGGCAGACCTTCGATTTCCCGCAGCAGAGAGCGGAACTCGTAGGTTTCGAGGAAATGGCGCAGGGCGGCCGCGTCCGGGGTGCGCACGGCGATGTCGGCCAGGCTGGTGTCCGGGAACAGGTCGGTGCGCAGCCGGGCCAAGCGGCGATAGGTGAAGATAGCGTCCAGGTGCGGTTCGAGTTTTTTGCGGGTGGTCGGCTTGATGGCGTCGAGATGGTCGCGCAGGTCCTCCAGGGTGGGGTAGGCGCGCAGCACGTCCAGGGCTGTTTTGGGGCCGATGCCGGGTACGCCCGGGATGTTGTCGCTGGTGTCGCCGACGAGGGCCTGCAAGTCGGGCCACGAGGCCGGGGTGATGCCGCATTCGGCTTCCAGATCGGCCCGGGTGGTGAGCTTTTCCGCCTTGCCCGACGGGTCGTAGAGCACGACCGAGGTGTCCAGGCACTGCTTGAGGTCCTTGTCCGCCCCCACGATGACCACCGGCCGGGTGCTGCGGAACCGGGCGGCCAGGCTCGCGATGCCGTCGTCGGCTTCGGACCCTTCGGGCACGATGACCGGAAACCCGAGCAGGCGCACACCGGCGAGCACCGGTTCGACTTGCGCCGCCAGGGGCTCGGGCATGGATTCCCGGTTGGCCTTGTAGTCCGCGAAAATATCCTTTCGGAAGGACGGTCCGCGTCCGTCCAGGAAAAATACGGCATGGCGCGGGGCTTCGTCGCGCAGCAGGCGCAGCAGCAGGCGCATGACCATGAAAATGGCGTTGGTGGGGAAGCCGTCCGACCGCGAGATGTCGCGGAAGGCGTGGTAGCCCCGGTAGAGGTAGGCGCTGCCGTCGATGAGGAAGACCGGACTTTGGCTGAAACCGAGTCGCTGGGCCAGGGTCATGGGGCTCCTTGCCGGAATGAAGGGAAACAGTCGGCCTGAAGGTTGTACGGCAGGGGGCACCGGGATGCAACCAAGGCCGGGACCGGCTCGACAAGGCAAAAGGATTTGCGTAGGAGGTGGACCTTGCGTGGTTTCGCCCATGAGGTGAATGTCTGTTAACAACGATATACATCCGTAAGGAATTGTAGTACCGAAACGTGCCCGAGCCAGGGTAAGAGACCTTCAGGGAGAAGGACGGCATGACCGCAAACACGAAACGAAGACTCTATCTGACCTTGATGACGGCGATTCTCTGCGTTTGTCTGGCCGGCGGCCAAGTCCTGGCCCAGGATGCCACGGGCACCGGGAGCAAGGATCGGGTGGCGAAGCGGTATGCCGGAACCACCACCAAGGGTGCGGCGGCCGGCAGTGCCGAGACCGGGGCCGAGGGCAAGATCCAGAAGATTCCCTTGCCGGATTTCGTCAAGGAAGGCTCGGGCGCCCAGGGAACGGACTTGCCGACCCTGCACCCGACCAAGGACGGCCAAGCCTACGACATGGGCACCAGCGTCCAGCGCAGCCTCGACGCCAACCCGCAGATGCAATCGGCCCGGTCCTCGGCTTCCGGGGCCGAGGAGAGCCGACGCCAGGCCCTGGCCAACTTCGGGCCGGTCGGCACGGTGAGCTACGGCTACACGCGCACCGAAGGGCAGGCCATTTCGTCCATGGCGCCGCATCCCCAGAATCCGTATTGGCTCAATACCTACGAACTCAAGCTCGCGGTCACCCAGCCGCTTTTCACCGGCTTCAAACTTTTGAGCAACTACCAGAAGGCGTCGCTGGCCAAGGATCAGGCCGAGGCCAACATCAAGTACAGCGAGCTGACCCTGGTCAAGTCCGTGCAGAAGGCCTTTTTGGCCCTGCTGCAAGCCCGATCCAATGTCCAGAGCAACAAGGATTCGGTCGCCCGACTCGAATCCCAGTTCAAGGTGGCCCAAGCCTATTATGATGTTGGCCTCAAGCCCCGTCTGGATGTGCTCCAGGCCGAATCCGACTTGGCCACGGCCGAGCAGAACCTGCTCAAGGCCCAAAACAACGTCCTTGTCCAGACCGCCCAGCTCAATTCCCTGCTGAACCTGCCCCTGGACCAGGATACCAATTTCGTGGGCGAGCTGACCTACCTGCCCTTCACCATGAACGTGGCCGATTGTCTGGACACGGCCTACAAGCAGCGTCCGGACCTCTACATGGGCGTCAAGTCCGTGCAGATCGCCGAGCGCGACGTCAAGATCGCGGCCAGCACCTTCTATCCCCAGGTGCAGGCCCAGGCGTCCGTGGCCCGGGACGGCAACACGCCGAGCCTTGATGTGCGGAATTTTTCGGGCGCGACTACACCCGAAACGCGGATGTTCGGGGTCACGGCCACCTTGCAGGCCTGGGACTGGGGTTCCACCTATTTCGGCGTGCAGTCGGCCCGGGAGACGGTGAAAAAGCTTCAGGCCGATTTGGCCAAGATGCGCCTGGACGTGGGTTACGAGGTCAAGACCTACTATCTTAACATCCAGGACGCGGCCAAACGCATCGCCGTGGCGCGCACGGCCCTGGAAGCGTCCAAGGAAGGGTTCCGCATGGCCCAGGCCCGCTACCAGGCCCAGGTGGGCACGAACACCGATGTGCTCACGTCCCAGGCCCAGGTGAGTTCGGCGGAATTCAACCTGACCCAGGCCCTGACCGACTACCAGAGCGCCCTGGCCGATATCTACGCGGGCATGGGCATCAAGAATACGAGCCTGATGCCGAACTAGGCTCGGGCCGCGCCGGACCGGGACCGAGCGGCCCCGGACAACGCAAACGACGCAAGGCGGCGCAAGCCGCGGGATTGGAACAGATGGCGGCTGGGGAAACCCCTAGCCGCCTTTTTTTTTGTCGATGGCCCGACGGGTGAGGACGGCGAAAAAGCCGCCGATCAGGCCGAGGACGAGACCCCGGCGGATGTCCATGTAAAAGATGCCGCCGATGACGCCGACCGCGCCGCCGATGAGCAGGCCCCGCTTGAGATCTTCCTTGAAGGGGCGCTTGTTGCCCTGTGCGTCCGCCATCCGTTTCTCCCGCTGGTCGTTGTGAAAAACGTTCCGTTGTACGCGCCGCCGCAGACGGCACAGGCCACCAAGCGCCGTTCCCTGTGGGGATTCCAAAGGGAACATCCCCTTTGGCCGCCGGAGGCGTCTCCCCCTCCCCGTGGGGCCCTTAACCGGCCGGCGTGAGGACTTCGAGGCCGCCCATGTAGGGCACGAGGACCTTGGGCACCACCACGGAACCGTCCTTTTGGGCGTAGTTTTCGAGCACAGCGGCCATGGTGCGGCCGATGGCCAGGCCGGAGCCGTTTAAGGTGTGGACCAGGGCGGTTTTCTTGCCGCCGGTCGGCTTGAACCGGATGTCGGCCCGGCGGGCCTGGAAATCCTCGAAATTGGAACACGAGGAAATCTCGCGGTACTTGTCCTGGCCGGGCAGCCAGACTTCCAGGTCGTAGGTCTTGGCCGAGGAAAAGCCGATATCGCCGGCGCAAAGCGCCACCACCCGGTAGGGCAGTTCGAGCTTTTGCAGGATGGCTTCGGCCTGGTTGGTGAGCTTTTCGAGCTCGGCGTAGGACGTGTCCGGGTGGACCAAGCGCACGAGTTCGACCTTGCCGAACTGGTGCAGCCGGATGAGCCCTTTGGTGTCCTTGCCGTAGGAGCCGGCTTCGGAGCGGAAGCACTGGGTGTGGCAGACGTAGGCCACGGGCAGGGCTTCCTCGGGCAGCACCTCGCCCCGGTGCAGGTTGGTCACCGGCACCTCGGCCGTGGGAATGAGATAGGCGCCGAGGCCCTCGAGCTTGAACAGGTCGGCCGCGAACTTGGGCAACTGGCCGGTGCCGATCAGGCTCTCGGTATTGACGATATAGGGCGTAGCCACTTCCAGATAGCCGTGCTCGCGGATGTGGACGTCGAGCATGAAGGCGGCTAGCGCCCGTTCGAGCCGTGCCAGCTCGCCGCGCAGGACCACGAACCGGGCGCCGGACAGCTTGGCCGCCCGCTCGAAGTCGAGCCCGCCGAGGCCGACGCCCACGTCCTGGTGGTCCCGGATCGGAAAATCGAAGCTGCGGGGCGTGCCGACCAGGCGCACGGTCGGATTGTCGTTTTCATTGGCCCCGTCCGGGGTGGTGGCGTGGGGGATGTTGGGCACGCCGAGCAGCCAGGCCTGGACCTGGTCGTCCACGTCCTTGGTCTGGGCGTCCAGGGCCTTGATGGACTCGGACAGTTCGCCGAGGCCGGCCAGGATATGGGCGGCGTCGCCGCCTTGGCGCTTGATCTTGGCCACTTCGGCCGAGGCGGCGTTGCGCTGGCTTTTTTTTGTCTCGACAGTGGTGATGAGCTGGCGGCGGCGTTCCTCCAGGGCGAGGAAGGCGTCGAGGTCCAGGGGAAAATGGCGTCTGGCCATGCCGTCGGCCAGGGCTTGGGGGTTCTGGCGCACGGTTTTGAGGTCGAGCATGAGAGGCTCCTTATGACGGAAGTCGGCCGCAGATGTACGCGCGCGGGCTTTGCCGCGTCAAGACCGGCCGGGTGTGACATGGTCCTTGCCGGGGGGTGTGTTTGCGGCTAGATTACATGACATGTATTTCACAAAGAAGGAGGAAGCCGTGGACGAAGTCGTGCACGACGTGGCGCGTCGCCTGGGCCAGGCGCTGGCGGGACGCGGCTGGAAGCTGGCCATGGCCGAATCCTGCACCGGCGGTCTGGTGTCGAGCCTGCTCACCGATCTGGCCGGCAGTTCGGCCTGGTACGCCGGCGGGGTGGTGGTCTATTCCAATGAAGCCAAGCGCAACATCCTGGGCGTGGCCCAGACGACGCTCGATACCAAGGGCGCGGTGAGCCGCGAGACCGTGCTGGCCATGACCCGGGGGGCGCTGGGGATTTTCCGGGCCGACGTGGCCGTGGCCATAAGCGGCATTGCCGGACCCGACGGCGGCAGCCCCCAAAAGCCCGTGGGCACGGTCTGGATGGCCTGGGAAGGGCCGTTCGGTGCCCTGGCCGAGCGGCATCGGTTCTCGGGCGACCGTCTGGCCGTCAAGAGCCAGTCGGCGCGCACGGCCATCGCCACCCTGCTCGATTTGGTGACCCGGGAAATGCCGACAGCCTGATTTTCTCCCGGATTGACCGGCAGGCGTCACAACCCTGTCGCCGGTCGGTCAAACGGCCCGGTTACACGGTGGCATGGCCGGCCACAGGCGGCCAGGGAGGCACCATGGGTACGAAGACAACCCGTATGGTCGGGGTGATGGGCGTCAGCGAGGCGGCGGATCATTTAGAGGCCTTGGCCCGACAATTGCGCGCCGGCACCCTCGGCCTGGCGACGGCGGGCCGGGTGGCGCTGCAACTGTCTCCGTCGGTCATGCTCGACGTGGAGATCAAGGCCAGTCAGGCCCGCGACCGCGAAGGCGTGGACGTGCGTCTGTCCTGGGACCCGCATCATCCCGAGAGCATTGCCCTGCGCGGCGAATTCTAGGCTTTTCCCGGCGCCGTCCCCGAAATCCGGGCGTGGCTTCGGGGGAATACCCGGCCTTTTCCCTTCAAAATACGGGCGTATTTTGCGGGTCACTTTTTTTTAGGTGGCTGTCGCGGTCCGGGTGG
>JAWRKJ010000177.1:0-21285 GCA_040307025.1 Desulfovibrionaceae bacterium
CCCGGGCCGGACGGACATTTCGTCGTGCCAAGGGGGGGATAAGCGTTGCTCCAGAGTCTTTTGCAAAACGTCCTCAATGCCCTGCAATGGGGGAGCTTTTATTCGCTCATCGCCCTGGGGTATTGTCTGGTCTACGGCGTGCTGCTTCTCATCAACTTCGCCCACGGGGACATTTTCATGGTGGGCGCCTACATCGCCTTTTTCCTGTGCTCGTTTTTCCTGGGCAAATACGGCCTGATCGGGGGCATGCCGGGCTGGTTGGTGCTGGCCCTGGCCGTACCGCTCACCATGCTGCTTACGGCCGTGGTCGGCGTGACCCTGGAGCGCGTGGCCTACCGGCCGCTGCGGCGCAAGGGCGTCAACCGCCTTTACGTCGTTATCACGGCGCTGATGTGCGGGCTGATCCTCGAAAACGGCAACCTGGCCCTGCTCGGCGCCAGCCGCAAAAGCTTTCCCACGCTGTTGCCGACCCGGGTCTACGACTTTTTCGGCGTCACCGTGACCAACATGAAGCTCATGGTCATCGGCGTGGCCATTTTATCCTTTCTCTTTTTGCACTTCATCGTCACCCGGACCAAGATCGGCATGGCCATGCGGGCCATCTCCTATGACCGGTTCGCCGTACCGCTCATGGGCATTCCGGCCGACACGGTCATCGTGTTCACCTTTGTGCTCGGTTCCGGGTTCGCCGGCCTGGCCGGACTCTTTTTCGCCATGACCTATCCGGTGCTCGACCCCTACATGGGGGCGCTCATCGGCTGGAAGGCGTTTATCGCCGCCGTGGTCGGCGGCATCGGCTCCATTGCCGGAGCCTTTGCCGGCGGCTTTCTGCTCGGCTTCGTGGAGATCATGGTGGTGGCCTTTTTCCCGTCCACCTTCCGTGATCTGATTGCCTTCACCATCCTGCTCCTTATTCTGTCCATCCGGCCGACCGGACTTTTCGGCGTGGCCCAGCGGACCAAGATCTAGCCAGCCAGGGGGAGTATCGCATGAAGCGCCTGACCGTTCCCGGCCTGCTGGCCCTGTTGTTCGCCGTGCTGCTGTGGAGCTGCGCCACCGGGGCCCTCAATATCTATTGGCAGTCCGTGATCATGTTCATGGGCATCAACATCATCCTGTCCTCGAGCCTCAACATCATCAACGGCAACATGGGCGAGTTCTCCTGCGGCCATGCCGGATTCATGGCCGTGGGCGCGTATGTCTCGTCGCTGTTGTCCGTGGCGCTGTTCGTCAAAAGCAGCGCCTTTGGCGAGCCGTTGCTCGGACCGGCCTATGCCGTGTGGCTGTTCCCGGTGGTGCTATTGGCCGGAGGGCTCGCCGCCTCGGTGGTCGGACTGATCGTGGCCATCCCCTCGTTCAAGACCCGGGGCGACTATCTGGCCATCATCACCATCGCCGCCAGCTACATCGTCAAGTCCACCATTGAGAACATCGGCGCCATCGGCGGCGCCAGAGGCTTCATGGGCATGGGCGGGGTCATGAACGCCATGACCGACACTGTCCGCCTGCCCTGGATCATGATCTGGGTGTTTGTCGGCACGGTCTTTTCCGTGTGGCTGATCCGCCGCTTCATCTATTCGACCTTCGGCCGGGGCGTGGACGCCATCTGCCAGGACGAGATCGCGGCCGAGATCATGAGCGTCAACACCAACCGGGTCAAACTCGTGGCCTTCATGGTGTCCTGCGGTCTGGCCGGCCTGGCCGGCGGACTGTTCGCCCACATCCTGGGCTATGTGAACCCGGGCTCGTTCACCATCCTCAAATCCACCGAGGTCATGGTCATGGTCTATCTCGGCGGCATGGGGTCCCTGTCGGGTTCGATCATCGCCGCCGTGGTCATGACGCTGCTCATGGAGGCCTTGCGGCCCTTGCAGATCATCAAGTGGGTGGTCATTCCGCTGCTGCTCGTGCTGCTTATGCAGTTTCGGCCGGAGGGCATCATGGGACGCCGGGAACTGGTCGACGTGTTCCCGCGGCTGCGCAAATTCTATACGTTCAAGGGGTAGGCCGTGGCGCTTCTGGAAGTTACCGACATGACCCAGTACTTCGGCGGGCTGTGTGCCGTGTCGGAGTTTTCGGTGTCCCTGGAGCAGGGCCAGCTCGTGGCTCTGATCGGTCCCAACGGCGCGGGCAAGACCACCGTGTTCAACCTGGTCAGCGGCTTTTACAAGCCCACCCGGGGCGAAATCCTGTTCAAGGGCGCGTCCATCAAGGGCAAAAAGCCCCATGAGGTCACCTCCCGGGGCATTGCCCGCACGTTCCAGAACATCCGGCTCTGGTTCGACATGACCGTGCTCGACAACATCCGCATCGCCCAGCACCACGCCCTGGGCTACGGCCTGCTCGACTGCTTTCTGCGCACCCCGCGTTACATGCGCCGGGAGCGCGAGATCGAGGATCACGCCATGCAGGTGCTCGGCACCCTGGGACTGGCCGAAGTGGCCCACGAGCTGCCCAAAAACCTGCCCTACGGCGTGCAGCGCCTGGTCGAGATCGCCCGGGCCCTGTCCATCAAGCCGGCCCTGCTCATGCTCGACGAACCGGCGGCCGGGCTCAACTCGGCCGACGTCGAGGGGCTTATTGCCAGCATCCGGGCCATTCACAAGGAGTTCAACCTGGCCATCTGGATGATCGAACACCAGATGGACGTGGTCATGAGCCTGTGTTCGTGGATCAAGGTCATCGATTTCGGGGCCACCATCGCCGAGGGCACGCCCGAGGCCATCCAGAACAACCCCGAGGTCATCAAAGCCTACCTGGGAGACGATACAATCTGATGCTGCTCTCCGTTGAAAACCTCCGGGTCAAGTACGGCAACATCGAGGCCCTGCACGGCATCTCCTTCCACGTGGAAAAGGGAGAGATCGTGGCGCTGATCGGGGCCAACGGTGCGGGCAAGACCACCACGCTGCTCTCCATCATGCGCCTGCCTCCGCCCGAGGCGCCCAAGGTGGTGGAGGGCGACATCAAGTACGAGGGCGCCTCCATCCTCGGCATGGAGCCCCACGACGTGGTGCGCAAACTCCATATGGACCTCTCGCCCGAGGGCCGGCGCATCTTCGGCAACCTCACGGTCATGGAGAATCTCGTGCTGGCCACCTATGCCCGCAAGGACGGGGAGGAGGCCATCGGCCGGGATCTCGACCGGGTATTGTCGCTGTTTCCGCGCCTGTCCGAGCGCCGCCGCCAGCGTAGCGAATCGCTCTCCGGCGGCGAGCAGCAGATGCTGGCCGTGGGCCGGGCCATCATGACCGGCTGCGACTTCATCCTGCTCGACGAGCCGTCCATGGGCCTGGCGCCGCTGCTCATGTACGAGATGTTCCGCACGCTCAAAAAGCTCAACGAACTCGGTCTGACGATCCTGCTCATCGAGCAGAACGCCAAGGTCGCCCTCAATTTCGCCCACCGGGGCTATGTGCTCGACACGGGCGAGATCAAGATTTCGGGCACGGCCGAGGAGCTCAAAAACGACCCCAAGGTCAAAAAGGCCTATCTGGGCGGCTGAGGCCGGAGCCGGGACGTCCGTTGCCCGGCTGCTCCGGGGGCAGGCAAGAGGGCCGCTGGGCAAGGCTCGCCCGGGGCGGCGCGGGGCCGTGGCGTCGGGAGCTTTCGGGCATGCGGCGGTGGCGCGACGCGATCGCGGCGGGGGACGCCGGGAGAACTCCCAGGGTTACGCGCCAAGGAGCGTTTCCTCGAGAAAGCTGCCTTTTTTCGCAATATTGGCCCCCATGGATTGAAAACCGTCCGGCTTGGGGCTAACAAGGTCGCCGATGGCGGAAAAGTCGCTCCTTTTTGTCGCCCCGGCCCAGGCGGTGACCCAGCTCTTCCCCTTCTTCAAGGAAGCCGGGGTCACGGCCGGTATCGCCGATGCCCTGGCCGCCGCCCTGGCCGCCATCCGCAAGACGAAGCCGTGTCTCGTCTTCACTCAGTCCCGGATAGGCGCCTACCAGGCCGAGGCCTTGCTGGCCGAGGCCGGCAAGGAACCGGATTTCCCGCCCGTCATCGTGTTCACCGACCGGGGCTCGGCTAACGAGGCCGCCCATTACCTGGGCCTCGGCGCCCGGGACTACTGGCTCGAACCCCTGGCCTGGGAAAAAATCCAGGCCCTGCTGCCGACGGGCGGACCCGCTCCCGAGCGCGCCGAAGCGCCGGCCCCATCCCAGACCGGTACGACCGGCAAGGGCTTTGCCATTGTGGGGGAGCATCCGCTCATCCGGCGGGTGTTGGCCCTGGCCCGGCAGGTGGCGCGGTCCAAGGCCACGGTGCTCATCTCCGGCGAATCCGGCACTGGTAAGGAGATGTTCGCCCGCTATCTGCACGCCTCCTCGGACCGGGCCGAGGGGCCTTTTGTCGCCATCAACTGCGCCGCCTTGCCCGAACATCTCCTCGAATCGGAACTGTTCGGCCATGAAAAGGGCGCCTTCACCGGCGCCATCGCCCGCAAGCTCGGCAAGTTCGAACTGGCCAGCGGCGGTACCCTCCTGCTCGACGAAATTTCCGAGATGGACCTCGGGCTCCAGGCCAAGCTGTTGCGCGTGCTCCAGGAAAGCGAATTCGACCGCGTCGGCGGCATGGAAACCGTGCGCGTGGACGTGCGGGTCCTCGCCACCACCAACCGCAAACTCGAAGAAGCCGTGGCCGAGGGCGAGTTCCGCCAGGATCTCTACTACCGCCTCAACGTCATTCCGCTCAAACTGCCGCCCCTGCGCGAGCGGGGCGAGGACGTGCTGCGGCTGGCGGGTTTTTTCGTGGACCGCTTTCGCAAGGCCTATCAGTTGCCGCCCCTGGCCTTTTCACCCGAGGCGCGGCAGTGGCTCCTTGAATACGACTGGCCGGGCAATGTGCGCGAGCTGCAAAACCTCATGGAACGCGCCGTGCTGCTGGCCGGCCCCGGGCCCATCGTCAAGGCCCATTTCCTGCTCGATCCCGATGTCTGGCCCGAAAGCCTGCTCGAAGAAGCCGAGGAGGCGCCGGCCGGTGAGGGAATCCCGCCCGCGGACGGCGCGGACTACGACGCGGCCGCGGCGGCGGCCTTGCCCGGCGGTGGGGACGTGGTGCCCCTGGAGGTCATGGAGCGCCACATGATCATGCGCAGTCTCGACCACACCGAGGGCAACCGGACCCAGGCCGCCCAACTGCTTGGCATCTCCGTGCGCACGCTGCGCAACAAGCTCAACGAATACCGCAATCTCGGCATCGACATCCCTTGACCTCCGCCATGGCTCCCTCCGGCATCTACAACATTTTGATGTATTCCCACGACACCTACGGTCTGGGACATCTGCGCCGCACCATGGCCATCGCCGATCACCTGCGCCAGCGCGGGGTCAACATCCTCATCCTGACCGGTTCGTCCCTGGCCGGCCGGTACGAGATCGCCGACGGCGTGGATTTCGTGCGCATCCCGGGCATGATCAAGAAGACCAATGAGGAGTACCTGCCCCTTTCCATCAAGATCAACGCCCGCCATGCCTTGAACATCCGGCGCAACATCATTGTGGCCACGGCCAAGGCCTTCCAGCCCCATCTGTTCATCGTGGACAAGGCGCCCATGGGGCTCAAGCGCGAGGTCATCCCCACCCTCAAATGGCTCAAACGCTGCATGCCGCGTACCCGCACCATCCTCGGGCTGCGCGACATCATGGACGATGCCGCCTCCACCATCCGCGACTGGCGCGACAAGGGCGTCTACGAGGTCCTCGACCGCTACTATTCAGAGATATGGGTCTACGGCGACCGGGACCTCTATGATCCGGTGGCCGAGTACGCCATCCCGGACAACATCAGCGCCAAGATGGTGTTCACGGGCTATATTCCTCGCCACATCCCCGATCCCCAGGCCGTGGCCCGGGCTCGGCGCGAGGAAAAGCTGGCCCCGGACGAAAAACTCGTGGTTGTGACCACCGGCGGCGGCGGCGACGGCTATCCGCTCATGGACGCGGCCTTGCGCATGCTGGAGGAAGGGAGGGATCTGCCGTACCGGGTCATTTTCGTGTCCGGTCCGTTCATGCCCCGACCCGAGCGCGAGGAAGTTGCCCGCCGGGCCGGCCAGGTAGGGGCGCGGTTCCATCATTTCTACCGCCGCCTGGAAACCTTGATCGGCTTGGCCGACGTGGTGGTGACCATGGGCGGCTACAACACGGTCTGCGAGGTCCTGTCCCAGGGCAAGCCCTCCCTGGTGGTGCCCCGGGAAACGCCGCGCCTGGAACAGCGTATCCGGGCCGAGGTCTTTTGCGATAAGGGACTCATAGAGTTCCTGCCCTGGGATGCGCTGTCGCCCCGGACCATCCGGGACAAGATCATCCGGCTGCTCGACCGGCCCGAACCGTATCGCGCGGCCATGGACCGGTTTCCGTTCACCGGCTTGGCCGCCATTTCCGAGCGGGTGGCCGTGTTTCGCCGCGAGCTGTGCCGGCCAGATCCGGCCCGTCCTGACGCCGTTGCCGATCCGAGCTGTCTTCCGACCGGTTGAGTGCGCCAGCCCGGCTTTTGGCTTTTGCAAGGATTGCGCTACCATGGTCCTGGTCTTGTTTGACGCGGAGGGGCAAGGTGGAAGGAGGTCCCATGACGGCCAAGGGTCCGGTGCTGGTGATGGTGCTCAAGGGCTATCCCCGCATTTCCGAGACATTTATCTCTAACGAAATCCTGCGCCTGGAGGAACTCGGCTTCACCGTGCGCATCGTCTCCATGCGCGAGCCCCGGGAGCCGTTTCACCATGCCTCGGTCGGGCGCATCCGGGCCGAGGTGGTCTATCTGCCCGAGCGCATCCTGCCCCGGCTGCCGGTGCTGCTGTACGAGAATTTGCGGGCCGCCCTGGCCGCGCCCCGGGGGTATGCCCGGGCTTTTCGCCGCACGCTCACCCATTTGCGCCAGACCAAACGGTCGGCCACGCTCAAGCATCTGCTCCAGGCCGGCTTTCTTGTGCGCCGGGCTCTGCGCCCGGGCGAAACCGCGCATTTGCACGCCCATTTCGCCCATTCCCCGACCTCGGTCGCCTTGTGCGCCGGGCTGATCGCGGGCCTGCCCGTGAGCTTCACCGCCCATGCCAAGGATGTCTGGACCCAGGACCCGAAACGGTTGGCCGAAAAAATCGGCCGGGCTGCTTTCGTGGTGACCTGCACCGAGACCAACAAGCACTACCTGAGTCGGCTCTCTCCAAACGGGACACCGATTTTCACGGTCTACCACGGCATCGATCTGGGGTTTTTTCAAAACGGTGCGCGCCAAGCGGTGCCGACCCCGCCGTACCGGCTGTTGTGCGTGGCCCGGCTGACCGCCAAAAAAGGCCTCGATACGGTGCTTGACGCTTTGGCTGTCCTGGCCGGGCGGGACGTGCCCTTCACCTGCGACCTGATCGGCGAGGGCGAGGAGCGTTCGGCCCTTACGGCCCAGGCCGCGCGGCTGGGGCTTGGTGGCCGGGTGCATTTCCACGGCACCTTGCCCCACGAGCGGGTTCTTGGTTTTTACCGCCAAGCCGACGCCTTTGTCCTGGGCTGCCGCATTCTGGCCAACGGCGACCGGGACGGCGTGCCGAATGTCGTGGTCGAGGCCATGGCCATGGGCGTGCCCGTGGCGGCCACCGATGTATCCGCCTTGCCGGAGCTGGCGAGAGACGATCATACGGCCCTGACCTGTCCGCCGGAAAATCCGGTGGCCCTGGCCGGTAACCTGGAGCGCCTTTTGACCGACATCCCCTTGCGGACCCGTCTTGTCGCGGCCGCCAGGCAAGCCGTGGCCCGGGATTTCGACAACACGGTCAACAGTCGCCGTCTGGCCGCCATTTTCGCCGCCCAGGCCGGCGATCCGGCCGGTGCGTTTGCCGCCTTGGCCCCGGCGGAACCGTCGTCATGACCCTTGCCCTGTACGCGCCGCTTAAACCCCTGGACCATCCCGACCCGTCCGGGGACCGCACCATCGGTCGGGAATTGGCCGCCGCCCTGGGCGACCAGGGGTTGTCCGTGGTGGTGCCGAGCCGATTCCGCTCCCGCTGGTTTTCCACGCGACCGTCCTTGTGGCTGGCCGCCCTGGCCGAGCGTCGCCGGGCCCTGGAGGAGGCCAGCCGGGCCCGGGTATCCCTGTGGCTCACCTACCACACCTATTATAAATCCCCGGATGTCATCGGTCCCTACGTGGCCCGGGAGCTCGGCATCCCGTATGCCGTGTTCCAGGGGATCTATTCCACCCGGCCCAAGCGTTCACTCAAAACCCGGCTCGGCTACGAGTGCAACCGCCGGGCCCTGCTGGCGGCCCGGCTGGTTTTTTCCAACCGCCGTCAGGATCTGGTCAATCTGCGCCGGCTGTTGCCCGAGGACCGGCTGTCCTACGTGGTGCCGGGCATTGACCCGAACCTTTTCACGTTTGACGGCCAGGCCCGTCGGGCCTTGCGCCATGCCTGGGGCGTGACCGACGAGCCGGTGGTGGTCACGGCGGCCATGTTTCGCGCGGACGTCAAGACCGAAAGCCTGGTTTTCCTGCTCGATCGACTGGGTGAACTGGCCCGGGAAGGGGTACGTTTTTTCCTGGTCCTGGCCGGAGACGGCGAGACCCGGCCTCGGTTGGCCGGCCTGGCCCAGGCATCGCTTCCCGGGCGTCATCTGTTTCTGGGGCGGGTGCCCCGGGAGGATCTGGGGGCGATATTGGGCGCCGGGGATGTGTTCGCCTTCCCGGGCATCCGGGAATCCCTCGGCATGGTCTATCTGGAAGCCCAGGCCGCGGGCTTGCCGGTGGTGGCCCTGGCCGAAGGCGGCGTGCCCGAGGTGGTGCGCCACGGCGTGACCGGCATTTTGACCCCGCCCGGCAATGCCGCCGCCTATCGCAAGGCCCTGGCCTGGCTGCTGGCCGACAAGGTTCGGCGTCGGGCCATGGGCGAAGCGGCCGAAGCCTACGTGCGGGCCCACCACGACCGGGGCCAAACCTACCGGCCCGTGGCCGAGGCCCTGGTGCGCCTGAGCCGGGAGCGGACGGCAGGGCGCGGGAACGGTTAAGGCCGGGGCGGTTGACGGTCCTGCGGGGGCGAAAGCGGGGAGCGCGGCGCCAGGTTCACCAGCTCCGAGACGATGAAAAGCGGGCGCTGTTTGATCTCCTTGCTGAGACGCCCCAGGTACTCGCCGATGATGCCGAGGCTGAGGAGTTGGATGCCGCCCATGAAAAGAATGGTGACCATCATCGACGGGTAGCCGGGTACGGGATCGCCGTAGAAAATTTTCTTGAAAGCCACGAACACGGCGTAGAGCAGGGCGGCAAACGACATGAACACGCCGAGGTAGGACCAGAAGCGCAACGGAATGGTGGAAAACGAACAGATGCCGCTGATGGCGAAATTGAGCAGGTTGAAATAGTTCCAGCTCGTCTGGCCGGCGCAACGCTTCTGGCGGGAATAGGGGACGCCGATGGACGAGAAACCGACCCAGGAAAAAATGCCCTTCATGAACCGGTCGCGTTCGGGCAGCAGCAGTACCGCTTCGACGACCCGGCGGGTCATGAGCCGGTAATCCCCGGAATCGAGTTGCACTTCGGGCGGGGTGATCCGGTTGAACAGGCCGTAGAAAAGTTGGGCCGTGGTTTTTTTCAGCCAGGAATCCGAACTGCGGTCCTGGCGGATGCCGTAGACGACATCGTAGCCGGCTTCCCATTTTTCGATGAAGGCCGGGATGATCTCGGGCGGGTCTTGCAGATCGGCGTCGATGGGAATGACGACCGCTCCCGAGGCATACTGCAGGCCGGCGGTGAGGGCTGATTCCTTGCCGAAATTGCGGGAGAAGGAAATAATTTTGATGCAAGGGTTGGCGGCCGAGTAGTTTTTGAGCAAATGCAGGGTATCGTCCTTGCTGCCGTCGTCGATGCACAGGATCTCGTAGGACCGTTTGAGGTTGTCCAGAATGGGAAGCAGCGTCGCGAAAAAGGTTTGCATTGCAACAGCTTCATTGTGCATCGGTACGATAATGGATATATCAATCATGTGAAGTTTCTCGCGTCAAAATTTTTGTATCACAAGCCGACATAGTACGGTGTTACGCTGTCGAACGACAGCAAGGGCGCGGCACAGGTGTGTATGTCCGTGGAAAATGCGCTCACCAGCCTTGAGGGATGCATCGCACATTATCCCAGAACGGGTCTTTTGCTTGAGAATGTTGTATCATTTTTAGTCTGGTCAGTGCACCTTGTCAACTCCCCGTGATCACAACCGCTGGAAGCCGGACCGCAGTGTCGCGCTACGCCGTTGGTTGGCGACGAGTGGGGGGGGCGCCCGGCGGTTAGCACGCGCAAGGAACGTGGGACCACATCTTGTCTTGCCAATATCCTTGCGGTACGGTTCGTTGATATGGTGTGACCTGCCGGTGCAGCGCTTGGATACTTTTTGGGTAAACATGTGCACGGTTTGGTCCTGGTAGGGGCCGAACCGAAGGAATTTCATGGAAACCGTAAACGACAAACTGCGATCGAGATTGCTTCTGTGCCTTCCGCCCTTGCTTCTTGGTGTCTGCCTCTTGCTTTGGACGGTGGATGTACTCAACTGGGACGAATGGGTCATTTGGACGGGGCTTCTGGAACATTTGCGAGATGGATCGCTCAGTTTGTTTGATATCATCCGGCAGCAAAACGAACAACGCAATGCGGCGGCTCGGCTGATCGGGCTGGCGTTTTTTCCGATTTTCCGGGGGAACCGTTTTCCGGAGTACGCGGCCATCATGCTTATGGCGTGTGGGTGCGCGCTGTTGGCCGCGAAGTTGTACCGTCTGACCATGCCGGAACCCCGGGATCGTCGGCCGTTGTACGTTTTTTCCGCCTTGGCCTTTTCCCTGCTTCAGTGGGAGACCTTCACCTTCGGCATCAACACCTCCGTGCTCTCGCCGGTACTGGGATTGTGGGCCGGGGTGTGTCTGGCTTGGTGGACCGAGCGGCTTGGCATGTGGCGGTTCGGGGCCATGGCGGCCTGCGGGGTGATGAGTTCCTTTAGTTTTGCCAACGGCCTGTTTTTCTGGCCTTGCCTGGCGCCTCTGGTCGCCTTGCGCGCCGGCTCGCGCCGCCGGGCCCAGGTGTTGACCGGCTTGTGGCTGGCCATCGGCGCCCTGGTGTGGGGACTGTATTTCCTCCATTACGCCAAGCCCGAGCACCATCCTTCGCCGCTGCTCGCCCTGCGCACGCCCGTGGCCCTGGCCGGCTATTTCCTGGCCTACCTGGGCGGGGCCCTGGTCGGCGACCGCAATTTGCTCCCCTTGGCCATCCTGGCCGGAGCCTTCGGACTCTTTTTGCTCGTTGTCGTGACCCGGGCCGCCTGGACAGCCGGTCCCGAATCCCGGGCCCGGCTGTGGCCCTGGCTGGCCGTGGCCGGCTTTACCCTGCTTTCGGCCCTGGCCACTGCGGTCGGCCGTTGCGGCATCAGCCTCGGTCAGGCCCTGGAAAGCCGCTACGCCACCTTCACCAGCCCGCTGTGGATGGTTTTGGCCGCGCTTTTCGCCGCCAACCGGCAGCGGCTCGGGGAAACACTGCGCCGCTGGTGCGAGCGGGGAGCGGCGCTTTGCGTGTGCCTGTTTCTGCTCTCCACGGTGCTGGCGGCCATTGTGCTGCACAACCGCTATCCCCGTCTGGAGCGGGCCCGGGAGGAGCTTTTCCGTCTGACCGACCCCGAGGCCTTGCGGGTCATTTTTCCGGACCCGGCGTTTGTGTTGGCCAAGATGCCGCTGTTTCTGGAATGCCGGGCCGGCATCTACCGGGATCTGCGGCCCCTCGGCGCCTATCGGTCCGGGGCGCCTGTGGACGGCACCGTGACCGCCGTCCCCTTGGACTTGGTGGAAGGCCGGGTGCATGGCTTTCTGGTGCAGGGCACGGTGCCGGGCCGGACCGAGGGTGGGCTGCTGGTGCGGGCCGGCGACCGGGTGGCCGGGCTGGGCAAGATCGATTCTGACGGTTCCTGGCGGCTTTTCGTGCCCGAAAGTGCATTGCCGGCCGGGAATGTTACGCTTACAGTCGATTTGGTCTCGGAGGAAGGGACACAGCTGCGGCCGGTGGGTCCGGCGGCGGTTGCTTTGAACAATCCGGGGCGGGTGACCAGGGCGTTTCATCTGGCGCGCAATTTTTTTGTCCCTGGTCTCACCCATGCCGCAAACGGAAAGCCGCTTTGCGGACCATAGCCGCGTTGGCGCGTGACAGGCGCACCTGACGGACCGGCCGGTCCGGCAGGTGTTGGCGTGCGAGCCGGCGGGCTGTTGGTCGGCGGGGCAGTCCGGGCCGGCGTCCGGGCGCCTTGGCGGCGACAAGCGTTGGGGAGTGCGCTCCCTGAGGATGGGCATCGCCGTGCAATCCGCCACCGCCAGCCTGCACCGTATTTCCGTCAGCGAACTGCCACCCGCCAGACCGCTGAGCCTGGGGCTTTGGACCACGGCCGCCTGTGCGGCCAAGACCCTGCTTGAAGCCGGATCCGGCGAGGCCCTGGTCCTTGACGACGGCCGTCCTTTGGGCGTGGTCACCACCCGGGGCCTGTCCCGGGTCCTGGCCAGCCACATGGACCAGGCCCCCCATTTCGCCGTGCGCGATGTCATGGAGCCGGTGGCGGTTTCCCCGGACACCGCATTTCTGGCCACGGCCCTGCGCCACATGTTGGCCAGTCCGGCCCGGCGCTTGGCCGTGGTGGACGCCCGGGGCCTGGCGGTTGGCATTGTGGCGCCGTTTCACGTGACCCGGGCTGTCGGGATCGGCGACGAACTGGCCGGATGCACCGTGGATCAGGCCATGATCCGTTCTGTGGTCACGGCCCGGGCCGACGAGGGCGTGCCCCTGGTGCTTGGCCGCATGCGGCGGGCGGGCGTGGGGGGCGTGGTCGTGGTGGACCCCGCCGACCGGCCCCTGGGCATGCTCACCTCCCGGGACGCCGTGGCCCGGTTGGCCGCCGGGGAGGCCTTGCACGATCTGCGGGTGGCCGATCTCATGTGTTCCCCGGTCATGGCCGTCTCGCCGCAGCTGGCGCTGGAGGAGGCCCTGGGCGGCATGGACGGCACCGGCGGCGGTCGGCTGGCCGTGACCGATGCCGCCGGTCAACTGCGGGGCGTACTCACCTGGACCGATGTGGCCGCCGCCCTGAGTGCCGCCCTGGCCGAGGCCGAGGACAACCGGCACCGGGACCAGGCAAGCCTGTACCGGGAACTCTACGACAATGCCGTCCATGGTCTTTTCCGGCTCGATCTCGACGGCCGGTTCCTATCCGCCAACGCGACCCTTGCCCGATTGCTCGGCTGTGACGACCCGGCGATCCTCGTACGCCAGGCCCGAAGCGGCGCGCCCCATCCCCTGCGCCTGGGTCAGCCCGAACGCCGGGAGTTGTGCATCCGGGCCCTGTCCAACCCGGCGCCGGTCGAATTTGAAACCAAGGTTTTTCGGCAAGACGGCAGCGCCACCCGCCTGCGTTGCGTGCTGCGGGCAGTCTCCGACAGCCTGGGCGCGCCTCTGCATCTGGAAGGCGCGGCCTGGGCCGAGCCGGCCGGCGAGCGCGACAGCCGGCCTGGGCCGGGGGCCGGGTGCCTTCCCGGCGAGTTTTATTGCCGCAAGGCCCCGGATGGACGGCTGCTTGAGGCCAACGAGGCCTATGCCCGTTATTGGGGGAATACGCCGGCGGCGCTGGTGGCCGAGAATTTCCAGCTCGACCTGCCCGAGGAGGATAGGGCCCATGCCTTGGGGCGGCTTCGGCGTTTGACTCCGCTGCGGCCCACCACCGGCTTCGAACATCGGGTGATCCGCGCCGATGGTCGGTTGCGCTGGTTGCGCTGGACCTGCCGGGCGCTTTTCGACGCGGCCGGCGGCCTGGTGGAATACCGGCTGGTGGGACGCGACATCACCGGGCGCAAGCGGATCGAGGAACAGTTGCGCGGCCAGTACCTGTTTGCCCAGACCCTGCTTGAGGCCGTGCCCGCCCCGGTGTTTTACCGGGACAACAAGAGCCGCTACCAGGGTTGCAACCGGGCTTTCGAATCCTTGATGGGGCTGTCCCGGGAACAGCTCGTGGGCCGGGACGTCCAGGCCGTGCATCCACCGGAACTGGCCCAGGTGTACGCCGAGAAGGATCGGGAGCTGCTGCGTCGCGGCGGGCGGCAAGTCTACGAAACGACCCTCAATACGGATGCCGGCCTGCGGCACGTGATCGTGCGCAAGTCGCTTTTTCGCGACGGGGACGGCAAGGGGGCCGGGATCATCGCCATGGTCCTCGACATTACCGAACGCAAGCGGGCCGAGGTGGCGGCCAGCAAGGTCCGCGACGACCTGGAGGCCGGCATTGCCCGCCATGCCGATGAATTGCGCGAGGCCAATCGCCGTCTTCTGGCCGAAGCGGCCGAACGCCAGCGCGTGGCCGCGGAGCTGCGGCGCAGTTCCGCTTTTCTGGAGACCGTGCTCAACGCCATTCAAGACGGCATTTGCGTGCTCGGGCCGGATATGACCATCATCAAGGTGAACCAGGCCATGTGCGCCTTGTACGGGGAGGCGGAGATCCTCGCCGGACGCAAGTGCCACATGGCCTACCGCAATCTCTCCGTGCCCTGTGAGCACTGTCCGTCCTTGCGCGCCCTGGCCACAGGGAAATTGGCCATCGGGGTGGTGCCCAAGATCGAAGACGGCGCGGAAACGGGTTGGATGGAGTTGTATTGCTATCCGCTGTTTCGCGAAGACGGCGCCGTGACCGGGGTTGTCGAGATCGTGCGCGACGTCACGGCCCGCAAAAAACTCGAAGCCGAACTGGCCGCCGCCCTGGAGCGGGCCGAGGCCGGCAGCCAGGCCAAGGGGGCGTTTCTGGCCAACATGAGCCACGAAATCAGAACCCCGCTCAATGCCGTGCTCGGCTATGTCCAGCTCATGTTGCGCGACCATCTGGAGACGCGCCAGCGCGAGCGTTTGGCCGTGGTGGAGGAATCGGCCACGGCCTTGCTGTCCATCATCAACGACATCCTCGATTATTCGAAGATCGAGGCCGGCCGCCTGGAACTCAAGGCCGAGCCCTTCGACCTCGTCCGCTGCCTGGAGGCGGTGGTCAAGGAGCAGGAGGTGTTGGCCCGCAACAAGGGGCTGGAGCTGCGTCTGGAAATCGCCCCCGAACTGCCCCGGACCGTGCGTGGCGACGGGTTGCGCCTGCGCCAGATCCTGCGCAATCTGGTCAACAATGCCGTCAAGTACACGGAGAAGGGCGGGGTGACCGTGTCGGCCTGCGTGGAAGCTCCCGGCGCCGGGCACCCGGGCGGGACCGATCGGGTCACGGTGCGCCTGGCCGTGGCCGATACCGGCCAGGGCATCCCCGAGGCCGACCAGGCCACGATTTTTGACAGCTTCACCCAGGTGGACAGCGGCCTGACCCGGCGCCAGGCCGGGACAGGACTGGGGCTCGCCATCTGCCGCCGGCTGGCCGGGCTCATGGGCGGGCTGGTGGGTATGGAGAGCCGACCCGGCCAGGGCAGCGTTTTCTGGCTCGTCTGCCCTTTCCCTGTATCCCGGACCGAGGCCGCGCCACCTCGCGGGCTGTCGCTCGAAACCGGGACCGGCGAGTTGCCGCCCCTGCGCATCCTGCTGGTCGAGGACAATCGGATCAATCGGATTTATGCCGCCGATTTGCTCACCAGCCGGGGACATGAGGTGGTCCTGGCCGAAAACGGCCGGGCCGCCTTGGAGTATTTGGCCAAATCGGATGTGGATGTCGTACTCATGGATATCCAGATGCCGGTCATGGACGGGTTGACCGCCACCCGGGCCATCCGGGCCGGGCAGTTGGGCATCGATCCGCATCTGCCGGTGGTGGGCCTGTCGGCGTATGCCATGGATCAGGAACGCGAGCGTTTCCTGGCCGCCGGGCTGGACGACTACATCATCAAGCCGTTTGACGAAGAGACATTTTTTGCGGTCATGCGGCGCGTGTTGGCCCGCCATGGCCGACCGCTGGTCCGCAAGGCCGCACCGACCGAGCCGGCCAGCGCCGCCTGCGGGCTCGATCTGGGCGGGCTGGCCTTGCGCTACCGCGACAAGCGCGAATTGCTGGTCCGGGTGGGACGGGAGTTCCTGGCCTCCATCCCCAGGCAGATCACGGCCTTGGACAAGGCCCTCGACACCACCGATCTGACTGTGTGCGAGCGCGTGGCTCATACGCTCAAAGGCAATGCGGCCATGTTCGGCGCCGGGGACATGCGTGCCCTGGCCGCCCAGGCCGAGGCGGCGGCCGCCGTCGGCGATATCGCGACCGTCCAGGGCTTGCGCGATCCCCTGGTCGCGGCCTGTCGGCTGGTGACAGAAAACATGGAAACATTCCTCTCCAGGTTGGGAGGCTAGGCGACACGTGCCTTTTGGCGTTTTTTTCGTTATGTTGCTTTGACTTTGATCCGAGGAAGCGTTCCATGTCGCGTACGGTTTACTATCTCATTCGGCACGCTACCACGCTGTGGAACCTGGAGAAACGCATCCAGGGACACTGGGATTGCGAGTTGTCCCCCGAGGGCACGGCCGAAGCCAAGGCGCTGGCCCCGCGCCTGGCCGGCCTGAACCTGTCGCGCATCCTGTGCAGCGACCTGGGCCGGGCCAAATCCACGGCCGGCATTTTCAACTTGACCCTGCGTCTGCCCGTGACCCTTGAAAAACGGCTGCGCGAACAGCAGTTCGGTCAGTGGACGGGCAAATACTGGCGGGACATCCCGGCCGAGACCCTCAAGACGGCCGAGGCGGCGGGCTGGGAATTCCGGCCGCCCGGCGGCGAAAGCCGCGAGGATGTGCGCCAGCGGGCCGAACATGCCCTGATCGATGCCGCCCGGGGCCTGCCCGGCCGCAACGTCCTGGTCGTGACCCACCAGGGCGTGCTCAAATCCGTCCTCTACCATCTCCTCGGCCGGGATTTCCTGCCCCATGAGCCGCCGGCCTTTGACCCCAACCGCCTCCAACAGCTCGTCTGCCAGGACGGGGTATTGTCCATCGGCGGACTGGACCTCGAACCGCCCACCGCGTGAGGACCGTCCTCTACTGCCAGCATGTGCTGGGCATGGGCCATCTGTTTCGCACCCTGGAGATCGTGGCCGCCTTGCCGGGCCGGCGACATCTTGTGCTCGGCGGCCCGGGGTCTCCGGTCGCGGCCCCGGACGGCGTGACCGTGACCCGGCTGCCGGAGCTGGCCATGGACGAGGACTTCGGCCGCCTGAGCCTGACCGGGGAGGCCCTGGAAGCCGTGAAGCAGGTCCGGGCCAAGGCCTTGTGGGACGTGCTGGCCGAGATTGCCCCGGATGTTTTTTTCGTCGAGCTCTATCCCTTTGGCCGCAAGGCCTTTGCATTCGAACTCGTGCCGGTGCTTGAGGCCCTCCGCGATGGCCGTCTGTCGCCATGCCGGGTGGTGTGCGGGGTGCGCGACATCCTGGTCGAGAAAAAGGACCAGGCCGCCTATGAGGCCCGGGTGCTCGACCGGCTGCAACGGTTTTTCGACGCGGTCTGCGTCCATGCCGATCCGGTGCTTTTCCCGCTGGACGCGACCTTTTCCCGGGCTGCCGATATCCCGGTGCCGGTGCACTACACCGGCTACGTGGCGCCCGTGCCCCAGGCGACGCGTTCGCGGGCGGTGGTGCGCCGGGAACTGGCCGTGGACCCCGGCCGGGAACTCCTCGTGGTCAGCGCCGGCGGGGGCAGGGTCGGAAGCGAACTGCCCCTGGGTGTTTTGGCCGCCTGCCGGGAGCATCCCCGACTGGGCCGGGCCGCCATCCGGGTTTTTGCCGGGCCCTACGCCCCGGATGACGCGTTTACCGCCATGCAGGACCGGGCAGCGAACCTGCCCGATGCCCGGGTGGAGCGGTTCGCGCCGGGCTTTGTCGACATCCTGGCCGCGTGCGATCTGTCCGTGAGCCTGGCCGGCTACAATACGGTCATGGGCGTGCTGGCCGCCGGGTGCCGGGCGTTGGTTTTGCCGTTCGACCAGAACCGGGAGCAGCGCCTGCGCGCCGCGCGCTTGAGGGCCCTGGGCCGCCTGGGCCTGCTCGGGCCGGACGAACTCGGTCCCGAACCCCTGGCTGCCAGGCTGTGCGCCGCTCTGGACGCACCGCCTCCGCCGGCGGGAGGTGTCGCCTTGGACGGCGCGGCCCGGACCGCCCGGATTTTGCGCCGGCTTGTCACCAGGGACGGTTCGGTGTCCGGGGCCGGCCCAGGCGCATGAACCAGGCCGGCACGATGCCCAGGGCGAACATCAGGACGCACAGGCGCACAAACCCGGGCCGGTCGAACGGCATCCGGTTCCGGCGGTCATGGCCGCCAAGACTCGCGACCAGCCGAGGCTGGCGGCCAGGCGAGCCGTTTTTTGAGGCGCGGACCGCGCGGGACAAAACGCCGTGCGGCCGGACGCGACCGTCGGGGCGTTGGCCATGGGGAATACTCCTTGTCAGGCGGTGGGATGGGGACGGGCCAAACCGCGTTACAGCACGCCCAGGTTGCCGAGCAGCCGGGTGAGGACACGCTTGCAGACCGCGAGGTCCGCGTCGTCGACACCGGCCCAGAGCTCCTGGCGAAAGGCCTCGGTGATCGCGCGGATCTCCCCGAGCAGGGGCGTGGCCTGGTCGGTCAGACACACGTCCTTGGTGCGCCGGTCGTCCTTGCGGTCCAGACGCGCGATGAGCCCCAGGCGTTCCAGGCCGTCCAGGACGCGCACCACGGTCGGGCCTTCCACACCGATGGTCTCGGTGAGCTCCTTCTGGGGCATGGTGCCGCCATTGCGGAACAGATACAGGAGAATAAGCCACTTGGCCTGGGTCAATCCCAAAGGGGCCAGGCGTTCGTCCAGCTTGGTGCGCAGGAGTCGGGCGGCGCGGCCCAGATGGATGCCGAGCCATTCGCGGGGGTCCGTATTCATTATTATGCCTATCGTGTAATGAAGTATTTAATAGGTTTATATCGCGTAGAGAAATTTTCAAAGCTGCATTGACTTCCCTATTTGTTTTTTGGATAGTGATAACTGAGATCCAGATACACAATCTTCTGCGTCTTTTTTCCGGTAATTGGTTAGAATGCATGAAGATATTTGACGAAGGAAAACTGCATCACCTCAAGCGCATTTATGCCTTGGCCTTGTCGCTGATCGCCTTGACGATCCTCGCCTCCTCGTTTTTGATGCTCTATTCCATACGGAGAAACAGCGGTGATTCCAGGGTGATCAACCTTTCCGGCCGGCAGCGCATGCTGAGCCAGCGTCTGACCAAGGCGACCCTGGCCTTGGCACTCCCGCTTTCCGACCAGGAACGGGTCGGGCGCATCGCGGAAATCCGCCAGTCCTACGCGGATTGGACCGCGGCCGAGGCCGGTCTGCAGCACGGGGATGCCGCACTCGGCCTGCCCGGCCGGGAAAATTCCCGGGCCGTGACGGTTCTTTTTGCCTCCATCGAACCGTACTTCCTGGCGATGTCCCGGGGGATAGACACGTTGCTGGCCCATGCACGGGACGGCGCCGTGGACAAGGATGTGCTCGCGACCGTTTGGCGTACCCTGCTTGACAACGAGCCGCATTATCTGGCGCTCATGGACAAGATCACCTTCCAGTTCGATCAGGAGGCCAAGGAACGCAACACCGCGTTGCAATCCCTGGACAACGTGATTTTGTGCGCCGGCCTGCTCGTGCTCTTTCTCGAATTTCTGTTCGTGTTCCGGCCGTCCGTGGCCCAGATGACCGCCTTGCTGGCGTCGCTGAAGCAGCAAAGCGAGCGGCTGCGCGAGGCCAACGAACGCCTCCAGGAGTCGCTCGACAACTCCGTGCGTCTGGCTGATCTGGCCCAGGCCGCCGACCAGGCCAAAAGCGAATTCTTAGCCCGCATGAGCCATGAAATCCGCACGCCCCTCAATGCGGTCATCGGCATGAGCTATCTGGCCCGCAAAACCGACCTTACTCCCAAGCAGAAGGATTACCTGCATAAGATTCAGGTCGCTTCCAATTCCTTGCTCGGGATCATCAACGATATCCTGGATTATTCCAAGATCGAGGCCGGCAAGCTCAGCATCGAAAGCGCGCCCTTCAACCTGGACACGGTGCTTGGCAATGTGATCGACATCAACAGCTTGGCGGCCGAGGAAAAAAATCTCGAATTTCTCCTGGCCGTGGACGATACCGTGCCGTCGAGCCTGGTCGGCGATTCGTTGCGTCTGGGCCAGGTGCTCATCAACCTGGTCAACAACGCCATCAAGTTTACCGAGGCCGGCGAGGTCCTCGTCAAGGTGGCCTGCGTGGACCGGACGGACGTGTCGGTCCGGCTGCGGTTTTGCGTCCAGGACACGGGGATCGGCCTGAGCCCGGAACAGCAGGCGAACCTCTTCAAGCCGTTCTCCCAGTCCGACGGCTCCATTACCCGGCGCTACGGCGGCACCGGGCTCGGCTTGAGCATCTGCTCTCGCCTGGTGGGCCTCATGGGTGGCGTGCTGGAGGTCGACAGCCAGCCGGGGGAGGGGTCTCGGTTCCACTTCACGGTGGAATTGCCCCTGGGCCAGGGGAGCCAGCCGTCGTGTCTCGAACAATCATCGGCCGGCTTGGCCGGTACGCCCGTGCTGGTGGTGGACGACAACGCCACCTCGCGGCAGATTCTGCAGGATATCCTGATCTCCTTGCGCTTTGTCGTGCAGATGGCCCGCTCGGGCGAAGAGGCGTTGCGCTTGCTTGAGACCGCCGAAAACGACTTCCGGGTCATTTTATTGGACTGGAAGATGCCGGGCATGAACGGTTCGGAATGCGCCAAGCGCATTCGGGAATTACCCCTGGTCCGACAACCCGCCATCATCATGGTCACCGCTTACGGCCGCGAGGAAGTGCGGTTGGAGGCCTCCCAGTTCGGTGTCGAGTATTTCCTGATCAAACCGATAGGGCGGTCAGTGCTTTTCAACACCATCCTCGAATGCCTGGGCAACCAGGTCCCCGGGGTGACGGAAATGCCCCGTTGTCCCCTGCCGGAACAGTTGTTGCCGGAGGCGGCCCGGGGCGTCCGGGTGCTGCTCGTGGAGGACAACGAGATCAACCAGCAGGTGGCGCGCGAACTGCTGGAAGGGGCTTCGCTTTCGGTCACGGTGGCAAGCGACGGGACCGAGGCCTTGCGCCTGCTGTCCCGGGAGCGTTTCGCCATCACGCTCATGGACATCCAGATGCCGGGCATGGACGGGCTGGAGACCACCCGGCGCATCCGCACCCAGCTCCACCTGACCGATATGCCCATCATCGCCATGACCGCTCATGCCATGGCCAGCGACAGGGCCGCGAGCCTCGAAGCCGGCATGAACGATCACGTCAACAAGCCCATCGATCCCAAGGAGCTCTTCGAC
>JAWRKJ010000178.1:0-2741 GCA_040307025.1 Desulfovibrionaceae bacterium
CCTCCACGAACGTCTGGATATTCGACTTGATCGTGTCGGTATCGGTCGTGGTGGTGATGGTTGTCGAGCCCGTACTGGCCAGGTTGAGGGTCACACCCTCGACCAGATCGGTAATTTTGTTGCTGCTGCGGGTAAGATAAGAGCTGGACGGCCAACCGTCGAGCTTGAGCAGGGCATCGCAGTTGGAGGTAATCGTCTCAAAATCCGCACTGGAAAAACCGACGAGCGTGGAATTGGAAGAGATAACCAGACTGGCATCGGCACCGGTGTCGGTACCGGAAAGATTCAGGTAATACAAACTGCCGTCGTTGACGATGCTTGCCTTGACCCCGGCATTGTTGGCGTCGTTATTGATGATGTTGGCCAGATCCTCCAGTGTGCAATTGGCGCCGACGGAGTTGGTGTAGGTGACACCCTTATAGATATAGCTGAAGGTCACATCCGCATTGGAAGCGTTGATGTCGCTTGTCTTGCTACTATACCCGGTGGAAGTGACCATGGTCTTGGCCGCGGCCAGCTGCTTCACCTCGATAACGTGGGAACCGTTGTCGGCGCCGGTTCCAGCGGTCGCGGTCAACACGGTGTAATCCGAGCTGGTGGTCGTCTTGGCCATGAATTCGCCAAGCGTGTCCAAACTCTCCAGGGAGGTCTGCAGTTCGGTCAACGCCGTGCTGAGTTCGTCGAACGCGGCCTGCTTATCGGTCCAGGACTGGCGCCAGGTTTGCAGCTTGGTGATGCGGGTCTGTTCCACCGCCACCAGCTTGGCGATAAGCTGGTTGAAGTCCGTACCGTTGCCAAGACCGGTGAACGTGGTCTGGCCGGAGGTGGTGATTGCTGAATAGCTGGAAACGCTGATGTCGGACATGGCACTTCCCTCGAAGGAAAAAACAGCCTGTTCTCGGGATTCGTCCTTCTCCTAGCAAATGAGGTGCCAAGTGATGGCCGGGCCGTCCCGAACGGCCCGGCCCCGAAAGCTCCAGCGCTAACCTTGAATGAGGGACAGCGCCATCTTGGGCAAGGAATTGGCCTGGGACAGCATGGCCACGGCCGACTGGGTCAGGATCTGTTCCCGGACATATTCCGTCATTTCCGTGGCGACATCCACGTCGGAAATCTGGGATTCGGCGGCTTGCAGGTTCTCGGCCTGGATCTCCAGGTTGGAGATGGTGTTCTCCAGGCGGTTCTGCAAGGCACCGAGGTTGGCGCGGATCTTATCCTTGGACACGATGGCGTCGTTGATCTTATCCAGGGCCAACTGGGCCAGTTCCTGGGTGGAAATGCTGCGGCCGGCATTGGTGCTCGAGGTCGCGGCGCCCAGGCCCAGGCCGAAGGCCGAAGCCGTGGAGGTACCGATCTGGACGTAGTAGTAGTCCTCGGCCGACAGGTTGCCGGAACCGAAGTGGACCTTCAGCTTGCCCTGGGAGTTGAGCCCGCTGCCGGAGTGGGTCGCGCCGGACAGATTGCCGTTGAGAAGATAGATACCGTTAAAATCCGTGGCATTGGCGATTCGGGTGATTTCCGAGGCCATGGCCTGGTATTCGGAGTCGATGATGAGGCGCTGATCCGACGTGTAGGTACCGGTGGCCGCCTGTTCGGCCAGCTCCTTCATGCGGATGAGCTTTTCGTCGATGACCTGCAAGGCGCCGTCAGCGGTCTGGATGAGCGAGATGGCGTCGTTGGCGTTGCGCACGCCTTGGTTGAGGGAGGCGATGTCCGCGCGCATAAGCTCGCGCACGGCCAGGCCGGCGGCGTCATCGGCCGAAGAATTGATGCGCAGGCCCGACGACAGGCGTTGGGTGGAGGTGGACAGCTTGCTATAGGCGTTGTTGAGATTCCGCGCCGCGGTGGCGGCCATGAGGTTGTTGTTGATGGTCAGTGCCATGGTTGATTCCTCCTTGAATAACTGCGGGCGTCCTTGCCCTTGTGTTCGCGCCCGGTCCGGGCCGGGTCAGAGGCCGCGGAGTCCGGTATTGTCCTCTTATGGCCATTATCGGAGGACGCGAGCGGTTTCTTTAGCCTGGGCGTGCGACCAGGGCGGAAAAACAAAAACCGCCCCAAAGGGCGGTTGCAAACAGGGAGGCGTCTGAAAGGAAAAGACGCTTTACGGAGCTTCCACGGCCCGACGCAAACGTGCGGCCGCGTCGGCCGGGGAAAGTCCCCGACCGGCGGCAATGGTCGCGAGATTTTCCTCGGCGTCTGACGGCCGCAGATAGAGCGGCGCCACCGGCTGCATGCCGTACCCGGCCGCACCGGCCGCCGCCACCAGCACCGCCGGCTCCGGCGCCTGGCAGGCCGGCCCGAGAAACACGGCCGTGGGCGCGGCCGCGGCGAACACCTCGCGGTAGCGGTCCGAGCCTTCGCCCGCGAACCAGACAGGCCCCACCGCAGCGACCTCGGCCGCGCGCCCGGCCGCCTGATCCAAGGGCAGAGCCTCGGGCGGCCCCAGGGGCGATACGCCGTCATCGGCCAAAAACGGTTGCAGGTAGACCTGGCCGGCCCGGGCATGGGTCACGACCACCAAGGCTCCGGTGGCGTGGCGCGCGGCCGTGGCCGCCAGAAGCGGCAAGGCATCCAGCCCGGCCATGGGCACCCCGGTCCCCAGGGACAAGCCCAGGGCCGTGGCCAGCACCACCCGGATGCCGGTGAAGCTGCCCGGCCCCCGCACGCAGGCCACCCCGGCCAAGCCGGCCGCGTCCAGCCCGGCTTCGGCCAAGACCGCCGCCACCAGGGGCGCCAGTACC
>JAWRKJ010000179.1:0-14654 GCA_040307025.1 Desulfovibrionaceae bacterium
CCCCCCCCCCCCCCCCCCCCCCCCCCCCCCCCCCCCCCCCCCCCCCCCCCCCCCCCCCCCCCCCCCCCCCGCCGGAGGCATCTTCCTCCCCCGCATATCACCGATCCCCGTACAACGTCTGGATGGACTTGTGCAGGCCCAGGGCCAGCGGCGAGCTGGCCATCATGCCGGTCACGACCTCGATATAGGCGCCGCCGTCGTGGGCTTCGGCCTGGCGCATGGCCGCGTCGAGTTCGCCGTTGGTGGTCACCCGGGCGGTGAACCAATTTTTCAGCCCAAGGGCCTGGGGCAGCTGGGCGTAATTCCACTGCGGCAGGTCGTTGTAGGCGATCATCGGGTCCTTGCACAGCAGCCGTTCGATCAAATAGCCCTGGTTATTCAGGCAAAAGATGATCGGTTTGAGGCCGAAGCGGTCGAACTGGCTGATTTCCTGGACCGTCATCTGATGGGAGCCTTCGCCCGTGACGAGTACGACGCGCCGGTCCGGCATGGCCAGGGACACGCCGAAAGACGCCGGCGTGGCCCAGCCAATGGCGCCCCAGAGCGTCTGGTTGAGGAAGATCGACCCCGAAGGCATGAGCGCGAACCCAAGCCCCATGGAGCTGGTGCCGGTCTCGGCCACCAGGATGTCACCCGGGCGCAGGAAGGCTTCCCAGCGCGGATAGAGGTATTCAGGGCTGATGGGTTCGTCCGGCGCGCCCTTGGGCTGGCCCAGGCCCACGGCCGGCGGCGCGGGCAGGTTCTTGCGGATGGGCAGCTCGGTGAGCGCGCCCAACATGTCGGCCATTTCCACGTCCGGATACACGGCCCGTCCCACCCGCACATGGTGTTGCATGACCTCAATGCTCTTGTTGGGCTCGATGCGGGCGGTGAAGGCGCCGGTGTTGAAATCGCTCCACAGGCCTCCGAGGTTCAGAACCACGTCCCGGGATTCCACGAACTCCCGCACCTCGGGGTTCATGATCCGGCCGTCGTACATGCCGATGTAGCCCGGCGAGGTCTCGTCGAGGGCGGTCTTGTCCATGAACATGGTGGCATAGGGCATGCCCCAGGTGCCGACGAGTTTTTGGGCCTCGGCCACGAGCCCGAGCCGGTGGAGCAGGTAGCCGGCCAGGATGACGCCGTTTTCAGCCCTGTCCAACTTTTCGCGCACGGCGGCCACGGCGTCGGCCAACGTCTCGGGATCGCTCACAATGGGATGTTTGGCCGCCATGGCGCAACCGCAGGGTTCGGCCACGGCATGGTCGGCCGGAATGGCGATGTAGACTGGCCGGTGGCGGTAGATGGCCTCGTGGATGATGCGTTCGGTTTCGGGAATGACGTTTTCGGGCGTCAGGATGGCGCTGGCGCACACGGCCGGCTGGGTCATGCGGGCGAACTGGTCGAACCCGCCGTTGCCGAGCGTATGGTGCACGATCCGCCGGGCCTGCTGGGTTTGGGTGTTGGGCATGCCTACCAAATGAAAGACCGGCAGGTGCTCGGTGTACGACCCGGCCACGCCGCACAGGGCCGAGAGTTCGCCCACGCCGTAGGTGGTGCACAGCGCGGCCATGCCCTTCACCCGGGCATAGCCGTCGGCGGCATAGGCGGCGTTGAGCTCGTTGCAGCAGCCGATCCAGCGCATGTCCGGATCGGTGGCGATGGCGTCGTTCAAGGCAAAGGCAAAATCGCCGGGCACGCCGAAGACATCCTTGATGCCAAGCTGTTTGAGCCTCCAAAGCACATGTTCCACAACGGTCCGAGCCATGGTGCGCCTCGCTGGTTGCGTGTTGTCAAAGGGCGGACAGACTCCTCCATACCCCTCCGGGAATCCCGGCGGCAAGTGCTCTGTGTCGTTGCTTGGTGGCATCCGGTGTCGAAATGCGTTGCACCACGTGGCTAGGCGCGTTAAATTCGATTAGTCTCTATTTTGACGTCTCAATAAAGGAGAAGCGTCATGGCGCAGAGCCTCCACGACCGGAGTCCTGCCCTGGCCCGGGCGCCCGGTTCCGAGCTTTCTCCGGACCAGACGCCTTCCTTTCCCCAGGCCCTGGCCGAGGCGGCACGGGCCTGGCGCGCCCGAATGGACGCGCGCTTGCGCCCCCTGGGCCTGTCACACGCCATGTGGATGGTGATTTCCTGCCTGGCCCGCAAGGACTGTGCCCTGACCCAACGGGAATTGGCCCAGGCCGTGGGCGTGGAAGGCCCGACCCTGGTGCGCCTGCTCGACCGGCTGGAGGACGGCGGCTGGGCCCGGCGCGTGGCCGATCCCGAGGACCGGCGCGTCAAGCGGGTGGAACTGACGGACAAGGCCCGGCCCTGTTTCGCGGATATGTGCCGCACCGACGACGCGGTGCGCCGGGAACTGCTGGGAGACCTCCCGTCGGAAGAGGTCACGACCGCCCACAAGGTCCTGCTCGCCATCCGCGAACATCTTTAGCCTTTGCCGGTCCCCTGCCGCCGTGCCGTCTCCACCCAGCCGATCTCCCGGACGATGGAGTCGGTTACCGTGGCCATGCGCAAGCGCGGCGGCAGCACGCTCCAGGTATAGGTCTCCACCTCCAGGGGCAGGTCCGGCGCGAAACGCGGCAAGGCGTCGCGCAAAAACGCCTGGGTGGTGGCACACTCGGGAAGTTGTTCCACAAAGACCGGCAGATGGAAATGCACCCGCCAGGCCACGACCCCTTCCAGATGGGCGGCCAGGGCCGCGGGCAGGTCGTCGAACCGCACGAGTGACCCGTCCTCCCGCTGAGCCACGGCCTGATGCAGGTAGACCGGCTCGGCAAATCCGGCCAGCCGGCCAATATCTGCCCCATCCAGGTGCAAGGCCGAGGAAACCTGGACATGGCCGATGGGGATGCCGTTTCGGGCAAACAGGCTCAGGGACGCCTCCGGCTCCTCGAACTGCAAGGCCTGGTGGCAGCAGTCGTAGCACACGGCCAGATGCCGGGCCAGCCGGGGGGAAAGATTCAGTCGTTCGAAAAGTCCCACCATCTCGGGCGTGGTCTCGACCAGACAGCCGGGTTCGGCTTCCACGGACAGCCGGATGCGCTTGCCCGTGGTCTCTGCCACGGTGGCCAGATCGGCCAGGGCCTGGCGCAGATTGTCCAGAGCCGCAGGGATCGCCGTTTCGGGAAAATCCTGTCGAAACCCAAGAGGCACGGTGGAAATAGAACCGCAAGCTCCGTCCGGCAGCCAAAGCGCCAGCAACCGGGCCAGCCGGGCCGTGTAGGCCGCGCGCTCAGGATCGCGCCAATCGGGCCGGTAGACCTGCTCCTTGACCGGCACGCCGTGGAACCGGCCATAGGGGAAACCGTTGACCGTGGTCACGACCAGTCCGGTCGCGGCCAGCCAGTCCCCGAAGGCCCGGGCCGTGGCGCCATCGAGCTCCCGGCTGGCCAGGCCGGACAGGCGCAGACCGAGCGGAAAGAGGCCCTCGCCCCCCAGGCCTGCACGCACGACCGGGGCATGGCGCGCCACGGCCGCCTCGATCTCCGCCCAGCTCTCGCCCGGATGGATGTTGGTGCAATAGGTGACCGGCACCATGGCCTAGCTCCCGTAGCGCCGGGCCAGTTCGGTCCGGGCCGCGGCCATGACTGCCCGGTCCACGGTGTGGACCTCGACCCGGGCGCCGATGGCCGTGGGCAGGGTCAGGTGGAGCCGCCCGCCCAGATGCTCGCGAAAGGCTTCCACGGCCCGGTCCATATCCAGATCGGCCAGGGCCGGATTCCACACGGCTAGGCCCAAATCCGTCAGCAACCCCAGCACGGCCTCGCAGTCGGCCGCAGAAAACAGTCCGATATCCCGGGCATACAGGCTGTCCAGGGCCATGCCCACGGCCACGGCCTCGCCATGGCGCAGCGCGCCGCCGGTGGCCTCTTCCAGGGCATGGGCGGCCCAGTGGCCGAAATCGAGGGGTCGGGCCGAGCCCAGTTCGAACGGATCGCCGCCCGCGGCCATGTGCTCCATGTGCAGGGCCGCGCAGCGCCTGACCGCCTCGGCCACGGCAACGGGCTCCCGCACGGCCAGGCCTGGGGCCAGGACGCGCAACCGCTCAAAAAAGTTCCGGTCCCGCACGAGCGCCACCTTGACCGCCTCGGCCAATCCGGACCGGATGTCCCGATCCGGCAGGCTGTCCAGGAAATCCAGGTCGTTGACCACGGCAAAGGGCGGCGCGAACGAGCCCAGATAGTTTTTGCGGCCAAAGGCGTTGATGCCGTTTTTGAGTCCCACGCCGGCATCGTTTTGGGCCAACACCGTGGAGGGCAACCGCACCAGGCGCACGCCCCGGTGGGCCGTGGCCGCGCCGAAGCCGGCCGCGTCCAGGACCGCGCCGCCGCCGATGGCCACGACAAAGGACTGGCGGCACAGTTTCGCCCGAAAGGTCAGGTCCCACACGGCCTGGACCACGGCCATGTCGGCCTTGGCCGGCTCGCCGCCCGGGACGATCAACGGCGGTTCCGCCAGGCACAGCCGGTCGGCGTGGGCGGCCAGATACGCGTCCAGCCGTCCGGGCAGTCCGGGATTGGCCCGGACAAGCCCCCTGTCCACGACCACGCCCAGACGATGGGGCCCGGGTCCGGCCCGGTCGAAGACCCCGGCCAGGACGCGGTTGGCCGGATCGAAAACATTGCGGGTGAAAAGGACCGGAAAGGCGAACGAGACAGTGACATGCTGGTCAAGGGTCGTGGTCATGCATCCTCGGTGGTGATGGCGGTCGTTGGGGCAGGCTAACGCGAGCGGCTGTCTTTTTCCAGCCGGCACCCGCCGCCCCCCTTGCCGGGAAACGGCGAGTGCCGCGCCTTGCACGCCATCCGTGGCGTCAGCCCCATCGACGCAGGTTTCCAAAGGGCCGCGCCCTTTGGCCGCCGGAGGCGTCTCCCATTCCCCTCCCCCGCGCTCAGCCCACGGGCAGGATGGTCCGACCGTAGGTTTCGTTGAGCACTTCGGCCATGGCCAGGTAGCAGGCGCTCGCGCCGCAGGCCAGGCCTTCATAGCCGGCAAGGAGTCCGACCGTGGGCGATTCCAGCCAATCCCGGGCGGCCAGCAGAAAAAAAAGCCCGGTCAAGGAGCCGAAAATGAACTTGAAGGCGGTATTGCCCCGTAGGCTCCCCAAAAACATGAAAAACGTGAACACTCCCCACAAGCAGAGATACCAAGCCATGAAGCCCTCGGGCGTGGGCTCGGCCAGGCCCATTTTCGGCAGGGCGACGAGCCCCACCAGGGACAGCCAGAAACAGCCGTAACTCGTAAACGCGGTCAGGCCAAAGGTGTTGCCTTTCTTGAATTCCAGGATGCCGGCGATGATCTGGGCCAGGCCGCCATAAAAAAGCCCCATGGCCAGAACCATGGAGCCCAGGGGGAAAAAGCCGGCGTTGTGGATGTTGAGCAGAATCGTGGTCATGCCAAAGCCCATAAGCCCGAGCGGCGCCGGGTTCGCCAATTTGCCGTCCATAGGAAACCTTCCTCGTTGCAGGGTGAAGGGGCCGGACATCCCCGCCGCGGGATGCCCAGTACCGATTGTCCTTGCCCGTAGGAATTTTTGGAGAAATCGTAAAGGACTTGACGCCGGCCGTGGAATATGCCTGCCGCGCTCAGGCCAGCTCCACCCGGTCCCGGCCTCGATCCTTAGCCGCGTACAGGGCTTTGTCGACCCGGGCGAGCAGATCGTCCAGGCTCTCGCCGCGGCCGGCCTCGGTCAGGCCGAAACTACAGCTCAGACCGCTGCTGTCCGGCAAGGCCACTTCCCGCACGGCCAACCGGACGGTTTCGGCCAGACGCGCGGCCCCCTGGCGGTCGGTCCCCGGGCACAGGATGAGGAACTCCTCCCCGCCCCAACGGCCGATGGCGCAATCGGACGGCACGGTCTGCCGGACCTGCGCGGCCAAAGTGCGCAGGACCGCGTCCCCGGCCAGATGCCCGAACCGGTCGTTGATCGCCTTGAAATGATCGATATCAAAAAGGATCAATGAAAGCGGCGCGGCAGATCCCGCGCGCGCGTCCAGAGCCTGGCGGATCAGGGACTCGATGTGCTGACGGTTGGCCAGTGAGGTCAAGGGGTCCGTGGTCGAGAGACGGCGCAGGTCGAGATTGCGCAGGGCCAACATAGCATGGGCCTCGGCCAGCCGGTTCTGGGTCTCCTTGAGTTCGGAGATGTCCACGGCGATGGAGTACTTGACCGTGCGGCCGTCGGGCCAGGTCATGGCCCGGACCTGCATCTGGTACCAGCGGTCATCCACTTCGTTAAAATGCTCGAAGACAATCGTCTGGTCGGTGGGGCGGGCCTCGGGAGGCAGCAACGTGTCCAGGCGGCACCAGGGGCACGGCGTATCCCGTTCGAAAAGGGCCTTGTGGCACAAAGCGCCCCGATGGTCGCCGAAATGTTCCCGAAAGGCCCGGTTGCTGTAAACCAGGGCAAAGCTTTGCACATCCACCACGTAGATGCCGAAGGGGATGAGGTCGAAATGGCTTTCGAACAGGGCGTTTTCCATCATAAGCCGGCGTCCTGTCCCGTGGGCAGGGTCACGAGGACCGTGGTCGCACCCGGTCGCGAAGCGTCGAGCTGCACCCGCCCGCCATGGGCCCGGACGGCCAGGGCGGCGGAATAAGCACCCAGGCCCGTGCCGCCGCGCTTGCCCTGGGTGACGTATTTTTCGAACATGCGCCCCCGGATGGCTTCCGGAACTTCGCCGGGATTGCTCAAAGCGACGGCGACCGAGTCCTGACCGGATCGGACATCCACGCACACCTCCCCGCCGATCGGCGTGGCTTCCAGGGCGTTTTGCAGGAGATTTTGCAGCAGCGGTCGGCACAACAACGGATCGCCGGGAAAGACCAGACGTTCGCCCGGCCGCGGTTCCCGACCGTCCAGACTGACGCGCACCCGCCGCATTTGCCCCAGGGATGAGCCGACCAGACGTCCGACCACCTCCCGGACCAGTTCCAGCAGGTCCAGGGGTTCGGAAGCCAGGGCGTAGGTGTCGGTTTCGAGCTTGTAGAGGATCAGGGACTGGTTGAGCATTTCGAGCATATTCTGTCCGGCCTGCTCGATGAGACGCACCATATGGGCGGCCTCGTCAGGCAGGTCGTAATTGTCGAGCAGCAGCCGGGGCAAGCCGATGAGCGCGGAAAGGGGCGCCTTGAGATCGTGCTTGGCGATACGCTCGACGTGTTCGCGCAGGTGGATGTTCTCCTGGAGGATACGGTTCTGGTCGGCCAGTTCCCGGTTGCGCAGGGCCAGGGCGGCATGGGCCTCGGCCAGCCTATTCTGAGTCTCCTTGAGTTCGGAGATATCCACGGCGATGGAATATTTGACCACCCGGCCATCGGGCCAACCCATGGTTTTTTCCTGGAGTTGGCACCAGCGCTCGTCATGCTCGTTGTACTGGTCGTAAATGACGGTCTTGCCGTTCGGCATGCCCTGGGGCGTCAACAGCTCGGCGATCCGGCAGTGGGGACAAGGCCGGTCGTTGGCGTAGATGACCTCGTAACACTTGCCGCTGACCGCTTCGCCCATGCGTTCCCGAAAGAGCTTGTTGACGAACACCAGTTCCAGGCTGGTCACATCGACGACGTAGATGCCGAAAGGAATGACGTCGAAGTGCGTGCGCAACAAGGCGCTTTCGAGCATGGACGCATTCATGACAAATATTTGGCCGTGACGGTTTCCAGGGTTTCGGCGAGCTTTTCCTTTTTCACGGGCTTGAGAATGTAGCCTTTGGCCCCGGCCTCAATGGCGTCCATGACCATCTGTTCCTGGCCGTGGGAGGTGACGATGACCACCAGGGCGGACGGGGCCGTGGCCAGAATCCGGCGCGTGGCCTCAATGCCGTCCATGTCGGGCATGGTGATGTCCATGGTCACCAGATCCGGGGCCACCCCCGGATAGGCATCCACGGCCTGCTGGCCGGTCCCGGCCACATGGACCACCTCGTGCCCCAGCTCATCAAGGAGCTTGGCCATTTTCTTCACGGTGAGCCCCGAATCGTCCACGACCATGATGCGCAATCGCCGCATGCCTTACTCCTTCACATACTCGAGCGTATCGTCGAACAGCTCGCCCGGCCCGATGAGATGAATGCCGCACTGCCCCTGGGGCGTGCCGAGATGGGCCGAAACGAACCGCGCCCCCCGGTGCCGCATAACCGATTTGGCCTCGGTGAGAATGATGGGGGGAGAAAGGGTGATGGCCGGACCGGTCGCGGCCAGGTCGGCCAGGGCATTGCCCACGATGATGTTGATGATATCGCCCGCGGTTTCCTGGACGGCATCGTCGTGCTCGTCCGGCCCGATATCGAGGTCCGCGGCATAGGCGGCAAAGGCCGCCTCGATCAGCGGCGCGTCGAAACTGTAGGCCAAGTACAATTTGAGGGAACTGGTCGCGCTCATGATGGCGGTAATGCGCCGCAGGTCGAGCTTGTGCACATCGTCGGACTGAAAGGCCCGGTCCGTGATGAGAATGCCCAGCTCCTCACGAAAAAACGCTTCGGTCCGGGCTACCAGAGCCTCGATGAACCGCTTGCCGTCGAAAGAGTCGATCATGCGCCCTCGCTTGTCACTCCCGCCGGGCCCAGGGGAATGGCCAGATGCAGGCATGTCCCCTGCCCCGGGGTACTTTCCATGGTCACGTTTCCGCCCAACCGATCAGCCTCGGCTCGGACAGCGGCCAATCCTACACCGCGACCGGACAGGTCGCCAGCCTCGCGCCGGGTCGTGAAGCCGTCGCGAAACACCAGGGCAAAGGAGGCTGCGTCATCCAAGGCAGCCAGTTCCTCGGCCCCGCCCAGCCCCAATTCAAAGGCCCGGGAACGCAGGCTGGCCGGATCGACCCCCCGGCCGTCGTCGCGCACCGTAATGGTCAGCCAGTCCCCTTCCCGGGTTACCCGGCACTCCAGGCGGCCGACCGGGGATTTGCCGCATTCCTCCCGCTGCTGGGGCATTTCCAGACCGTGATCCACGGCGTTGCGAAACAGATGGATCAAACTTTTGACCAGCGGGTCGAACCGGTGCGGGTCAACGAGCACCGGATCACCGGTGATGGGAAACGGTGCGAGTTCCTTGCCCTGGGACCGGGCCAGCCGCTGGGCCTCGCGCGGGTAGCCGGCCAAAAGCCGGCGCATGTCCACGAAGCGCATGGTCCGGCCGGCCCGCAGCACGGCCTGATCGGCCGCGTCGAGGCCCAGGGCGTCGGACCGGGCCAGCAGCCTGTCGCACAAGTCGGACAAGGCCTTGGCCACGTCATCGTCGATGGAAACCGTGTCCCGCCGACTGAAAAATTCCTCGCCCAGGGCTTGGCGCACCACGTCCACATCCCCGGCCACGGCCGCGTCCACGGCCGTGTCGCCGAGCACATCCGCCACGGATTCCCGGGTCGGCTCCGGGGTCCGGCGCAAGGTCGAAAGCCGGCTTTCCAAAGCATCCAGGGCCTTGGCGGCCTGGGCGCATTCGAACTGCAAAAACAGCCCCTTGAAGGTATGCACCCGCCGGTACACCTGTTCCAGGGCCTGCCTGCCGCCAGGAGCCTCGCGGGCCTCCCGGGCGCCTTGCTCCCGGAATAGGGCAAACGCGTCGAGCACGGCAAAAAAATCCCGTTCGTCGCGCACGGCCGCCACCACACAGGCCAGCCGGTTGCGTTCCCGGGCCACGGCGTCGCGCAGTTCCACCTCGCCGCTGACATCGGTGATGACGAACATGAGCCGGGCGCCGGCCAGGGCCCGATAGGCCAGGCGCAAGGTCGCCCCGCCCCGGTGCACGGTTTTCGGCATCAGCGACAGGTAGAGTTCCCGCCGGTAAGCGTCAGGCTCGTCCAGAATACGGCGGATATTCTTGGCCATCAGGTCCCGGGCCGGGAGGTCCGCCGGATAGAGAACCTCGGGTAGCCAGACCCCGGCCATGGCGACACCAAAGATGGTCCGGCATTCCTGGCTGTACTGGGGTTCGACCAAGCCGTCCGCGTCCACGGTCAAAAAGCCTTGCCCGGCGTTGTCGAGCAGGGCTCCCAGGCGGCGACTGGTCTGGTCCAGGGCCTCGTGGGCCCGACGGATGGTCCTGTTGAGCCGGGCGAGCTTGCGGTTCCACCAGATCACCACGAAAAGCACCACGGAGCCGCCGGCCAGGACCTTCCACAGCAGGGCGTAGTCAAAACCCTGCTCGAAAGTCACGGCCAGCCATTTTTTGGTGATGGCGTCGATTTCGGCTTTGGTGAGGGAGTTGACGGCTTTCTGGAACAGGGAGTTGAGTTCCGGCTCGTCTTCGCGGCTGGCCATGGACAGGTCGAGTTCGGCGTCCAGCCGGCCGGCGATCTTGAGGTCGCTGAAATGGCCCTTGGCAATGGCCTGGCTGATCACAGGCACGATGTCGATGAAGCCGAACAGTTTGCCTTCGGAGACCAGCCGCAGCCCCTCGGTGACGCTCGGCACCTCGAGCAATTGCAAATCCGGGTACTTGGCCCGCAGGATATCCAGGCTGGCATAGCCGTTGATCACGCCCAGGGACTTGCCGACAAGGGCGGACGGATCATCGATGAAACCGACCTTGGCCCGGGTGGCCACGACCATGGGGAAACGCAGATAGGACGAGGTGAAATTGAGGAAGCGACGCCGCTGCCGGGTATCCCCGGCCGCTGGCAGGAAATCGCACCGTCCGTCCTTGATCGCGACCAGGGTCTGGCTCCAGGAGGGGGTGGGCACAAGCACCATGGGCGCCCCGAGCCGGGCGCTCATCAGCTCCAGAAAATCGGCCGTCATGCCCACATGGCGGCCGTTTTCGTCGATGTGTTCGATGGGGGCCCAGTCCGGATCGATGCAATAGGCCAGGGCTTTCTTGTGGTTCAGGTACTCCCGTTCCCGATCGGTCAGGGCCACGACGGCGCCGATGCCGGGAATGGCCGGTTCGTGCCGGATGGCCTCGCCTTCCAACCGCTCCTTGTAGACCGGCAGCCATTTGGCGAGCAAAGCCCCCCGTTCGGTCTCGGTCACCGAATCCTGGGCCTTTTTGAGGATCGAGGCCAGAAGCGGCCAGTCCGAACGCACCAGGGAATAGATTTCAAAGGAATAGTCGAGCAGCCCGGAAATCTTGACATTGACCAGCCCGGCCATGCGGATGGCATGGGCGGCCACGGCCAGGTTTTCCACGGCGGCGTCGGCCCGGCCCGTGGCCACCATGCTCAGGGCCTCGGTATGGTCCTCGGCCGGGATGATCGTCAGATTTTTCCCGTGTTCCTTGAGGTATTCATGGGCCGTACCGCCCCGGCCCACGGCCACGCGCCGGCCGGACAGCGCCTCCAGGGAGGAAACGGGCGTGTCCTCCCGGGACATGATGGCCAGGGGAAAACGCAGGTAGGGGCCGACGAACAGGGCATAGCGAGCCCGCTCGGGTGTCTTGCCCGTGCCGTCGATCATGTCGATGCGCCGCTCGCGCAAGGCATCGAGCACAAGCTGGAAATCCCGGCCGTCACCCTGGGGCTCGAAACGAAAGGCCAGACCGGTTCGCTGGGATATCAGACCGAAATAGTCATGGAAAAGCCCCTGCGCGTGGCCGCCCACCACGATCGACAGGGGACGCCAATCCGAATCGCTGAACGTGATGACCGGATGCGCGGCGATAAACGCCTTTTCCTCGGGCGTCAACTCCACGAGGTCGGCCCGGGCCGCGACCACCTGGAAAAGACAACACAGCAACATGACCACCAAGGCGGCCGAAAGTGTCCTGGCGACACGAACAAATACGGCCCGAAAGCAACCCATACTCGCACCTTATGTCATGTTCACGCACAACAGCCTAGTCCCTGGCCCACACATCCGAAAAACAAACAGAGCCCGGCTATCAATACATTTCCAGGCGCACGGCATGGCTGAGTTCGACCGCGGCCCCGTCTCCCCGGAAGGCTCCGACCACCGGAGCGGCGCCTTCGGGCTCGGGGGCCACGGCCAGGGCCACATGACGGTCGGCCACGGCCAAACCATGGGTGGGATCGTAACCGCGCCAGCCGCCTCCTGGCAACCAAACCTCGAACCAGGCATGCAGATCCCGCTCCTCGGACATCGGATCGCCTTCCTGGTAGCCGGACACGAACCGGGCCGGAAGACCCACCGCCCGGCAGACGGCCATGGCGCACACGGCCAGGTCGCGGCAGGCGCCACGCCCCCTGGCCAGCACCGTGTCCGGAGACAGGATACCGGATTCCCGGCGTATAATCGGTGTCAAATTCGTGCCCATCCAGGCGACGAGGGCCCAGGCAAAATCCCGGGGCGTGACCGCACCACCGTCCAGCACCCGCCTGGCCAAGGCCAAAGCCGCCGATTGCGCCGGCGGCGACGGCAACAGGCACGGCGCCAAAACCGCCTCGTCGGCCGCCGGCACCACCGGCAGCCGGGAACGCTCCGGGTCGGGCAGAAAATCGAAAGGATTGCCGCGCAGGGTCTCCACCTCGCAGGTGGCATCGATGTCGAGCTGCTCGGTCAGGCCGGCAAACCAGACCGACAGGACGGTATTGCCGTGCAGGTCCGTACAGGGACTTTGTCCCACCGGCTCGGGCCGGATGGCGGTCGTGAAAGACACCAGCCGCTGGGCGGAGTCGCCCCGGGGGGTCAGGCGCAGCACATGGGGCTCAAGAAAGACCGGCCGGGTGTATCGGTAGCGGGTGTGGTGAACGACGCGGCAACGCACGGATTACTTCGAAGAGGGAGAGACCGGGAGTTTGCGGGGGATGGTTGTCAGTTTGGACGCCACCCCCTCGATCCACTCCGAGGGCAGCTTGTACACCAGACCGCGCAGATGCTCCTGCCACCAGGAGGAAATGTTGGCCAGATCCTCTTTCTCATAGCGGTGCTCGGCCAGATCGCGGCACCCCTTCTGGTAGAGGACCACGTCGATGGGAAAATCCACGTCCGCGGCGCTGATGCGGGTGGAATCAAAGGCCAGGCAACCGACCTTGAGGGCCATGAGCAGCGGATCGGAATATTTGAGGGTGCGGTCGAGCACCGGCTTGCCGTACCCGCCCTCGCCGATGATGTGGTAGGGCGTTCCGCGCGAGACTTCCACCCAATTGCCCTCGGGATAGACGAGATAAAGCTTGTGGGCGGCATCGCCCGTGAGCTGGCCGCCGATCAGGGTGTGCATGTCGAAACGCAGCCCGGATTCGGCCAGAAAGCCCTTGTCCTCGGCGGCGACCCGGCGCAACTGGTCGGCAAAGAGATTGACGGCCTTGTAGAGCTTGTCGCACGGCTCGGGCCGTTCCGAGAGCGCCTCGTCGAAATAGGTGAGCGTCTTGTCGCGCACCGAACGCAGACCCGACGTCATGAGGAAAAAGGCCCCATGGCCGTTCTGGTAGGTGGTGACCTTGCGGGCGCTGGTCATCTCGTTGCCCGAGGTGATGCGCGTGTCGGCGATGCCGACCAGGCCCTCTTCCACCGCGATGCCCAGGCAAAACGTCATGGAGGGGCTTGTCTCATTGTTGGGCGGCCGCGTCAATGGCCGGAAAGGTGTCGAAAAAGGTGGCGTAAACCGCCTCGTCCACCTGGTTCATGCGGGTTTGCAACTTGTCGGTGAATTCGTGCAACCCCATGGCGAAAATCTCTTCCACCCCGCTGTAGGCCAACTCCCCGCACAGTTGTCCCAGGCGCTTCTCGGCCGGATTGCAGTAGTAGCCGATGGCCGTGCCGGTGATGGCGTGCAGGCAGCGCTGGGCCGCCGACAGGCAGCACAGGGCCGAACGCGGGAAATCGTGGTCGAGCAGCAAAAATTCCACGATCCGGTCGGGCTGGATGCGGCCGTGGCGGTGGCGGTAGGCTTCGAGGGCGCTGATGGCCTTGAGCAAGGCCGCCCACTGCACATAGTCGAGGTTCGAGCCCACGTCGGCCAGATCGGGAAGCAGGATGAAGTATTTGACGTCGAGGATGCGCGAGGTCTTGTCCGCCCGCTCGAGCAACCGACCCAGCCGGAAAAAATCCCAGGCCTCGTCATGGGACATGGCATCCCCGGCAATGCCGCTTATGGTCAGGTCGCGGCGCTTGATCTCGTCGCAGAACTGGTAGGGGTTGTTGAGCACGGTGGTCCCGTTGTGGGCCGCCTCCCGGACCAGATGGTAGAAGGTGTTGATCTGCTCCCACATTTCCGTGGGAATCATGTCGCGGATGGTGCGGGCATTATCCCGGGCACGGCTCAGGCAGGTCACGATGGAATTGCCATAGTCCTGGTCGAAGGCCAAGAAACGGATGACGCCCTCCCGGTTGGCGGGGCATTGGCGATCGCGAAAGACCTCGTGGTCGCCCATGGCCCGCACCAGCGGCAGCCATTGCTCGAAGGTGGCGCCCGGCGTGTCCAGGGTGAGATGCCAGTTGACGTCCAGGAACCGGGCGATGTTGCCGGCCCGCTCCAGATAACGGCTCATCCAGTAAATGGCATCGGCGACGCGGCTCAGCATGGTCTCTCCGTGGAGGGGTGGTGCGGGACGGGGGGAAAACGCCTCCGGCGGCCAAAGGGCGCGGCCCTTTGGAAACCCGAAAGGGTTCCCATCCGTTTCGCTTCCACCCCTTCGCGTCCGGACAATCCGGGCGCCTAGAAAAAATATTTTTCCCTCAGTCAGCTACAGCACTTTCCAACAACGACACCAAGCAACGCGCCCCTTCGCGGGGATTCCAAAGGGCGCAGCCCTTTGGCCGCCGGAGGCTTCTCTT
>JAWRKJ010000180.1:0-5409 GCA_040307025.1 Desulfovibrionaceae bacterium
CTAATGATTCCTGTACCCGGTCGGCAGATGGATATCCAGTTGTTCTCAGAAGAAGATTCTCCAAGGGAAAAGAGAAGGCAGACGATTTGTCTGAAAGATGTATAATATTCTTTCTTTGCTAGAGAGAGTTGACCATCAGCGGAAATTCCTATATACTCTCTCTCGCGTTGCCGGAACACCCACGGGCGGATAGTTCAGCGGTAGAACACCTGCCTTACACGCAGGGGGTCACAGGTTCGAACCCTGTTTCGCCCACCAAGGCTTCATTGGAGAATGCGGGGTCGTAGCTCAGTCGGTTAGAGCGTCGGCCTGTCACGCCGAAGGTCGCGAGTTCGAGTCTCGTCGGCCCCGCCAGAAAATTCAGGGAGTTAGGTGAAAACCTAACTCCCTTTTTCTTGTGCGCCCGGCAGGGCGCGCCAACTTGGAGGTGCAAGTCCTCTCCAGACCCGGCAGGGGGGACTGGTAGCCGGGCGGCAAGGGTGTCCATCGTGAGGTGGAATCTGAAGGAAGTCGCAGACAAAGCGCTGGCCCGACGAACGGAAGCGCATACGCGGCGGCCGTGTCGGATGAGAAGGCAAGTGTCTTTGAAGTTCCGTAAAAGGGCGGGGCCGTTCTCTGCTCGATCAGCTGCGCAGGTTGCAACTGTGACGTGAACCGCCGGGTACGGAACCGTACGCCCGGTGGTGTGGGAGGACGGTGGCCGCGAGGCCCCCTCCTAGCCGATTGGAAGCGCGGAAGGGCTCAGACCGGAAGTCGGCAAGACGATGGCGACCTCCGGCCGGACCAGGCGGACCAGGGCGGCGGGACCCGGGGAGTCCGCCGGGGAGACGGCGATGGGCGGGCGGTTAAAATTTATCCTTGGCCTTGGTCACGGCTGCCTTGAGGTCGGCCAGGGCTTGATCAAAACCGTCGCGCAGTTCGGTCAGGGCGTCCTCGCCGCCCTTGCGCAGAAGGGTAAGCTTGTAGCGGGCGGCATCGTACTTGTCGAGGAGCCGCTCCAGTTCGCCGGCATAGCGGTCCAGGACCTCCGGCCCCTTCTCCTTGGCCGTATCCCGAAGGCTCTCAATCCGGGCCTTGAGGCGGGCGAGCTGTTCTTCCACATCGAAAACGGAATGTTCCTTGTCGGGCATGCGGATTTCCTCCTGTCAACGTACCGGGCGCCGTGGAAGCTGTTTTCGGCAAGGTACGGGAACTGGCGGCAGGCGGCAAGGGGGCCGGCTGGGAAAGCCGGAAAGGGCACACGGCCACGGTTGCAGGGGGCGAAGGGATTTGCTAAAAAAGGTGACGAGGAAGGTTCCCTGCTACGGCGCGCGGGAAGTTGCGGGATGAAGCGGCCATCCCGTGGCGGGTCCAACGGGGAGCCGGGCATGTACCATGACGTCAGCGTCGAACGCCATTTTCGACCGGGAGAGGTAACCCGAAGTGTGAGCTGGACGCCCATGCCCATGGCAAACGTTTAACGTTGAATACGGTAAGGAGGAAGGGCATGAACGCTCATCTGAAGAAGTTGTTGCTGCTGGCCCTGTTGGTCGGCATTGCCGTGACCGCGCTGCCGGCGCGGTCCATGGCCATCGGAGAGGAAGGGACGTTTTCCGTCGCTCCTGAATTCGGTTTCTACGGAGCCGATCGCAAGGCGATCAATTCGTTTTTCACCATGGGTGCCAGCGGTCACTATTTCGTCATGGACGGCCTGTCCCTCGGCGCAGAGGCCCTGGCCTATTCGTTTTACCAGAACAAGGACTACGGTGGTCACGGCTACAGCGTGAACCCGTGGGCATTCGGTTTTAACGGCCTGGTGCGGTTCTATCCGGTGCATTCCGATACCATGGGATTTTTCATCGGTACAGGTATCGGTGGTCTGTTCTCGGGTGACCGGATTCCGTATTATGTCAAGCGCAACAAGCGGGGCTACGATTCCAACGTGACCCTGCCCGTGGATCTGGGTTTTGCCGTCAACGTGACCGACACTATGGCCATCGAGCTGGTGGGCCGCTACCAGCGGATCGGCTTCAACGACCGCGGGTACGATGCCTGGGGCGGTCATGCCGGCGTGCGGTTCACATTCTAGGCTGACAAACCCCGACAAGTAGGGTAACACCCATGGCCCTCCGCCCAAATTGGGCGGAGGGCCTGTTTTTGGGTCGAGGTGGCCTTCCTGCTTGACAGGGTTTCTCGATGGGGCTATAAGCCTCGGTCTTTGCCATACACTATTGATCTTTCTGAACGGAGACGGCTATGCCCACGATCAATCAACTCATCCGCAAGGAGCGGGCCCAGGTGGCCAAGCGGCGCAAGACGCCGGCCTTGCAGGCTTGCCCGCAGCGTCGGGGCGTGTGCACCCGCGTGTACACCACCACCCCGAAAAAACCCAACTCGGCCTTGCGTAAAGTCGCCCGTGTCCGCCTGACCAACGGCATCGAGGTGACCTCCTACATTCCGGGCGAAGGCCACAATCTGCAGGAACACTCGGTGGTCATGATCCGGGGCGGCCGTGTGAAAGACCTTCCCGGTGTCCGGTATCATATCATTCGCGGCACGCTCGATACCGCCGGCGTGTCTGATCGCCGCCAGGGCCGTTCCAAGTACGGCGCCAAGCGGCCCAAGTAAAAGTTCGGGACAAGGAGTGGACGCGTATGCCGCGTAAAGGCCCGGTTTCCAAGAGGTCGGTGCTGCCCGACCCGAAGTTTGGCAGCCATCTGGTGACCAAGTTCATCAATCGGCTCATGCATGACGGCAAGAAGGGCGTGGCCGAAGGCCTGTTCTACCAAGCCGTGGAAGTGCTGGCCGAAAAATCCGGCGAGGACCCCCTCAAGGCCTTCGAGAAGGCCATCGCCAATGTGAAGCCGCACATGGAAGTCAAGCCCCGTCGGGTTGGCGGCGCCACCTACCAGGTGCCCATGGAAGTGCGGCCCGAACGCCAGGTCACCCTGGCTCTGCGTTGGCTGGTGAACATCGCCCGCGCCCGGGGCGAGAAGGGCATGGCCGACAAGTTGTCCGGCGAATTGCTCGACGCTTATCACAATCGCGGCGGCGCCGTGAAAAAGAAAGAGGATACGCACCGCATGGCCGACGCCAACAAGGCGTTCGCCCATTATCGGTGGTAGTCGCACAAGGATATCGACGTGTCTCGGACCACACCCATCGAGCGGCAACGCAACATCGGCATCATGGCCCACATCGATGCCGGGAAGACGACCACCACCGAACGCATCTTGTTCTACACCGGGGTGTCGCACAAGATTGGCGAAGTTCATGACGGCCAAGCCACCATGGACTGGATGGAGCAGGAGCAGGAGCGCGGCATTACCATCACTTCCGCCGCCACCACCTGTTTTTGGCGCGACCATCGCATCAACATCATCGACACCCCCGGCCACGTGGACTTCACCATGGAGGTGGAGCGCTCCCTGCGTGTCCTCGACGGCGCTGTGGCCGTGTTCGACGCCGTGTCCGGCGTCGAGCCCCAGTCCGAAACCGTGTGGCGGCAGGCCGAGCGCTACCATGTGCCCCGCATGAGTTTCGTCAACAAGATGGACCGGGTGGGCGCCGACTTCTTCCGTTGCGTGGACATGATCCGCGAACGCTTGGGTGCCAAGCCTGTGGCCCTGCAGATCCCCATCGGCTCCGAGGAAGACTTCCAGGGCGTCGTGGACATGATCCGGGGCAAGGCCATCTACTTCGATACCGAAAGCCAGGGCAGCAAGTATGTCTACAAGGACATCCCGGCTGAACTCGAGGAGCGGTACGAAACGTTGCGCCACGAGATGCTCGAGGCCGTGGCCGAGGAAGACGAGACGCTGATGGAAAAGTACCTCGGCGGTGAGGAGCTCACGCCCGAGGAAATCATCGGCGGCATCCGCAAGGCCACCATCAATCTCTCCATCTGCCCGGTGCTGTGCGGTTCGGCCTTCAAGAACAAGGGCGTGCAACCCCTGCTCGACGCCGTGGTCGATTACCTGCCTTCGCCCGTGGACATCCCGGCCATGGTCGGACATGATCCGGACAAGGAAGATGTCGAGATCGTCTGCGAGTGCGACCCGAAAAAGCCGCTGGCCGCCTTGGCGTTCAAGCTCATGAGCGACCCTTTCATCGGCCACCTGACCTTTTTGCGCCTCTATTCCGGTCGTATCGAGTCCGGCATGACCGTGCTCAATGCCAATACCGGCAAGAAGGAGCGCGTCGGTCGGTTGCTCAAGATGCACGCCAACAAGCGTGAGGAGATCAAGGAAGCCGACGCCGGCGATATCGTGGCCGCTGTTGGCATGAAGATCACCTCCACCGGTGACACCCTGTGCGCCGAGAACCGGCCCGTGGCCCTGGAATCCCTGTCCATCCCCGAGCCTGTCATCGAGGTGGCCATCGAGCCCAAGACCAAGGCTGACCGCGATGCCTTGTCCCAGGCCCTGGGAAAGCTGGCCAAGGAGGATCCCTCCTTCCGCGTCAAGACCGACGAGGAATCCGGCCAGACCCTGATCGCCGGCATGGGCGAGCTGCACCTGGAAATCATCGTCGACCGGCTCATGCGTGAATTCGGCGTCAACGCCAACGTGGGTGCGCCCCAGGTCGCCTACCGCGAGACCATTACCAAGCCGATCAAAAATGATCTGCGTTACGTCAAGCAGACCGGCGGTCGCGGTCAGTACGGCCATGTGGTACTCGAAATCGAGCCCAAGGCCGACGGCGGCTATGAGTTTGAAAACGGGATCGTAGGCGGCGTCATCCCCAAGGAATACATTCCGGCTGTTGACAAAGGTATCCAGAACGCCATGAAGGGCGGCGTCATCGCCGGCTACCCCCTGGTCGATATCCGGGCCAAGCTGGTCTTCGGTTCCTACCACGAGGTGGACTCCTCCGAGCAGGCGTTCTTCATCTGCGCCTCCCAGTGCTTCAAGGAGGCCGTGCAGAAGGCCGGACCGGTGCTGCTCGAACCCATCATGGCCGTGGAGGTGGTGACGCCCGAGGAATACATGGGCGACGTCATGGGTGACTTGAACGGTCGCCGGGGACGTATCGCCAAGATGGATTCCCGGGCCAATGCCCAGATCATCACCGCCCATGTGCCGCTGTCTTCCATGTTCGGCTATGCCACGGATTTGCGGTCCCGGTCCCAGGGGCGGGCTACCTTCACCATGCAGTTCGACCATTACGAGAAAGTCCCGGCCAACCTGGCCGAGGAACTCATGAAGAAGAAATAACGCCCGAAAGCGGTACGGGCGAAGGTCGACTAAAACGAAGACCCGCGAGTGCGGGATTTCCAGGGGGATTTTTATGGGCAAGGCGAAATTTGAGCGGAGCAAGCCGCACGTCAACATCGGTACCATCGGGCACATCGACCACGGCAAGACCACGCTGACCGCCGCCATTACCCGGCTCGCCAGCATGAAGGGTTTCGGTGAATACATTCCCTTC
>JAWRKJ010000181.1:0-3576 GCA_040307025.1 Desulfovibrionaceae bacterium
AAAAAACCCCGCCGCCGGCAGTACAGGGCGGCTAGGTTGATGTCGTGCAGGGCGGCCACGACCGTGGTGCCGGCGGCGTTTCGGGCCGCGAGCAGATCGTGGAGCTCCACCTTGCGGGCCATGTCCAGATTGGCCGAGGCCTCGTCCAGGATGAGGATGTCCGCAGCCTGGGCCAGGGCCCGGGCCACCAGCACCCGCTGGAATTCGCCGCCGGACAGGGCGTCGCAGGTCCTTTCGGCCAGTTCGGCCACGCCGGTGCGGACCATGGCCATCTCGGCCAGCTCCTCGTCGGCAGGGCCGTAGCCGCCGAGCAGGCCGAGATAGGGATAGCGGCCCATGAGCACCAGGGCGCGTACGGTGACGCCGGGCACGGCCTCCAGACGTTGGGGCACGGCGGCCACACGCTTGGCCCGGCGCCGGGGCGACAGTTCGGACACCTCCCGGCCGCCCAGCCGCACCCGGCCGCCCAGGGGATCGATGGCTCCGGTCAGGGTCAGCAGCAACGTGGTCTTGCCGGCTCCGTTGGGGCCGAGCAGCCCCACCATCTCGCCGGCGGCCACGGTCAGGTCGAGACCGGGCAGGACCACCCGGCGGCCGTAGCCCGCGCGCAACCCCTGGCAGACGATCACACGCCCGCCTTGTCCGGCCGGGCCAGCAGCAGAAAACAGAAAAACGGTCCGCCGAGCAGAGCCGTGACCACGCCGACCGGCAATTCGGCCCCGTCAGGGAGCATGGTCCGGGCGGCCAGATCGGACAGGACCAGAAGCACGCCGCCACAAAGGGCCGATTGGACGAGCAGCCGGCCATGGGCCGCGCCGTAAAGCCGGCGGCAGGCATGGGGCGCAAGCAGCCCGACAAAGCCGATGACCCCGGAAACGGCCACGGCCCCGGCGGTGAGCAGGCTCGCCCCGAGCAGCAGGCAGACCCGGGCTCGGCCGGCGGCCACCCCAAGCTGCCTGGCCTGGGTTTCGCCCAGATGCAGGATGTCGAGTTCCCGGACGAACAGGCGCACGAACACGAGACCGGCCAGCAGGCAGGGCAGCAGCAAGGCCAGTTCAGCCCGCCCCCGGCCCTGGAAGCCGCCCATGATCCAGAACACGATGCCGGCCACGGATTCTTCGTTCAAGGCCTTGACCAGGGAGAGCAGGGCGGAAAGAAACGTGGCCGTGATGATGCCGGCCAGGACCACGGTTTCTCGGCGCATGCCGCCGCCGAGCCTGGCCAGGGCCAGGACCGCGAACAAGGCGGCCCCGGCCCCGATCAGGGCGCACACCGGTGTGGCGAAGAGCCGGCCCGTGGCGCCTGCCAGGCCGAGCGTCAGGGAGACGGCCGCGCCAAAGGCCGCGCCGCCCGAGACGCCCAAGGTAAAGGGGTCGGCCAGGGGATTGCGCAGTACGCCTTGGAACACGCCGCCGGCCACGGCCAGGGCCGCGCCCACGCCGTAGGCCAGGACCGCCCGCCACAGGCGCAGGTTGAGGACCACGGACGCAAGTTGGGCATCGGCCGGGGCAGCCACCGGCAGATGCAACGCCCGGCCGAGAATCCGGGCCACGTCGCCGGGCGGACTCGGATAGGCCCCGGCCAGGCAGGACGCCAGAATAGCGGCCAGCCCGGTCAGGACCAGGGGCGCGGCGGCTCCCCAGGGAGCTTTCTGCCGGCGGGTTTGGCTCATTTTGTCGGAGCCAAGCTCTCGAAGGTGGTCTTCAGATGTTCGAGCCACAGGGCGGCCACGGCATCGCGGTCGCCATTGCCCGAAAAATCGGGCGTGGCGGCAATGCCGGCCGCGGCCAGGGTCGAGGCCAGGGAGTCCTTTTCCTTGCCGGCCATGTCGTTGTGGGCATGGTCCCCGGCTACGGCGAAAAGCGGTATCAGCCAAGCCTTCTTGATACCGCGCCGCTTCAGTTCGGCCACCACGTCGTCAAAGCTCGGCGTGCCTTCCACCGTGGTCACGAAGGCATTGGGATCGAGCTGCCACAGGGTGTATTGCAGGGCCGGATAGGCCATGTTGGCCGGATGATCGGTGCCGTGGCCGACGAAGACGAGCGCTTCGGCCGGCTGGCGGTTCTTGGGGGCCGAGGCGAGCAGAGCCTTGGCCGCCTTGGGGAAGTCCTCCCGGCCGTAGAGCAGGGGCGCGCTCACCTCGACCCGGTGCAGGCCTTTGGGCAGCCCGGAAAAGGCCGTGGCCAGCCGTTCCAGGTCGTTGAATTCATGGCCGGGGATGGTCTGGAGCGACAGGATGGCCACGTCGGTGACGCCCTGGTCGGGCAGGGCGGCCAGGGCCTCGGCCGGAGAGGGCACGTGCTGGCCCTGCTTGGCCAGCTTGGCCCGGATCATGGCCGCGGTGTAGCACAGGCTCACGGGCACGCCGGGATAGGCGGCCTTGACGCGGTCGACCATCTTGGTGATGGCTGGAGCGGCCTCGGGTATGGTGGTGCCGAAGGCTGCCACGACAATGGCCCGTTTGGGCGCCTTTGTGGTGTCATGGCCGGCCAGGGCCGGCGTGGCCAGACAGAGCACCACGAACAGGGACAGAAACGTCCGGGTAAAACGGGGCATGCTACCTCCATGGGTATGGAGGGCTTGTGAATTGGGTGGGAACACGAAAAATTCCCGCCGCACAGCCCGGCGGCGGGGAGATGACGGTATTCCCGAAGCCCGGTCGGCAAAAGCCCTCGTTGCCGACGGGTGGCGCCAGGACCCGGGCAGGTCTTCCGGCTCGTCCCACCGGCCCCGGCCTTCCCGGGAAAATTCCCAGTGGCGCGCGGGGGGCCGGCCTGATGCGGGACTGACGGCGGCGGGACCGCTCCCGATTCACACGGGATTCCCTATCAAGCCCGTAAGGGCACCCAGGTCGATTCCGGCCAGTAAGCCGGGGGGCAAGGCCCTGTCAAGGCGTGGTCGTGGGCTTCAGGACTCCGCGCTCGACCAGGGCCTTGTAATCGGCCCGTTTGAGCAGCACGGTCGGCACCTTGAGGTCTTCGAGCAGTTGGAGCAGGTCCTGGACTGCGGTGGCCGTGGTCGTGGGCTCCATGACCACGATGGCCACGTCCTTGGCATAGGCGATGCGCTCGGCGATTTCCCACATGCCGGTGACGGGCTTGCCGCCGTCAAGGCGGTAGGTGGAGCGTTCCACGGCGATGACCCCGGCCCGGGCCGGCAGCGGCAAAGTAAGCAGGATCGCCAGGAGCAGGCCGGCCAGGACCGGCAGTGAGAGGCAGGCAAAACGGCGCGGATATCTGGACATCATGGTCACTTGGGGTTAAGGATTTTTTTCACGAAATATATCCCAACGGGGAGGTCAGCCGTGCAATTCGATTTTTCCGGGCTCATCGTGCTGTTCGGGTTTGTCGGGGCTTTCATTGCCCTGCTCGTCGTCAAGTACCAGCAACAGGCCAAGCCCAAGGATCAGGACTGGTAGGCCAGGGCCTTCCCCAGCCTTTGTGATGCGGCGGGCAGTTTTTCTGGCCGCCGTCTTCCCTGTTTGTTCGATCTGTCTTCCACACCGTCTTTCTTTTCGCCCCCTCTTCCCTTCAAGGGGTCCGGGGGGATTATCCCCCCGGCCGCCGGAGGCATCTT
>JAWRKJ010000182.1:0-13487 GCA_040307025.1 Desulfovibrionaceae bacterium
TAACGGTATCTATCTTCTCAACGGCAATCTGTCCGGCGCGACCCACTCCGGCAGCGGGCTCAACTCCCAGGGCAAGCTGAAGGTCCACTTCGGTTCCGGCAACCTGTCGGCCGAGGACTACTACTACGTTAAGATCGGCACCTCCACGGCCTCGGCCTTCGGTCTGGGCCTGGGCGCCGCTTCCTCGTCCGACAACGCCGGCCGCAGCATTTCCACCCAGGAACTGGCCCAGTTGGCCTTGGACAAGATCAACGACGCCATCGTGTCCAAGGATAAGATCCGCGCCAACCTCGGTGCCTTGCAGAACCGCCTGGAGAACACCATCTCCAACCTGGAGATCCAGGCCGAGAACTTGCAAGCCGCCGAGTCGCAGATCTCCGACGTGGACGTGGCCACGGAAATGACCGAATACGTGCGGCAGCAGATCCTGACCCAGTCGGCCGTGGCCATGCTGTCCCAGGCCAACTCCCTGCCCAAGATGGCGCTGTCCCTCATTCAAGGTTAGCGCTGGAGCTTTCGGGGCCGGGCCGTTCGGGACGGCCCGGCCATCACTTGGCACCTCATTTGCTAGGAGAAGGACGAATCCCGAGAACAGGCTATTTTTTCCTTCGAGGGAAGTGCCATGTCCGACATCAGCGTTTCCAGCTATTCAGCAATCACCAAATCCGGCCAGACCACCTTCACCGGCCTTGGGAACGGTACGGACTTCAACCAGCTTATCGCCAAGCTGGTGGCGGTGGAACAGACCCGTATCACCAAACTGCAAACCTGGCGCCAGTCCTGGACCAAAAAGCAGACCGCGTTCGACGAACTCAGCACGGCGTTGACCGAACTGCAGACCACCCTGGAGAGTTTGGACACGCTTGGCGAATTCATGGCCAAGACGATCACCAGCTCGGATTCCACCGTGCTGACCGCGACCGCTGGAACCGGCGCCGATAACGGCTCCCACGTTATCGAGGTGAAGCAGCTGGCAGCGGCCAAGACCATGGTCACTTCCACCGGGTATAGTAGCAAGACAAGCGACATCAACGTTTCCAATGCGGACGTGACCTTCAGCTATGTCTATAAGGGTGTCACCTACACCAATACCATCGGTGCCAACTGCACGCTGGACGATCTGGTCAACATCATCAACAATGACGCCAACAATGCCGGTGTCAAGGCCAGCGTCGTCAATGACGGCAGTTTGTACTATCTGAAGTTGGCCGGGACCGACACCGGCGCCGATGCCAGTCTGATCATCGCCTCCAACTCCGCTCTGACCGGTTTTTCCAATGCGGATTTCGGGGTCGTCACCTCCAACTGTGATGCCCTGCTCAAGCTCGACGGTTGGCCATCCAGCTATTACCTTACCCGCAGCAGCAACAAAGTTACCGATCTGGTCGATGGTGTGACCCTCAACCTAGCCAGTACGGGCTCGACAACCCTCACCACCACGACCGATACCGACACGATCAAGTCGAACATTCAGACGTTCGTGAAGGAAATGAACACGGTCCGAACACTGCTTCAGGAGTTGACCAAAGTCGATACCTCAAGCAACACAGCCTCTGTTCTGACGGGCAACTATGGTGTACAGCTCATTCAGTCTCGTCTTGCAACTGTAGTGGCTACGATTGGCGTTGGTTTTGACTATAACGACGATACCTATTCGGTCCTGTCCCAGCTCGGTATCACCACAGACGCTGAGGAGGGGTCAAGCACCGAAGGCCTGCTCGTCATTGACGACGATACGTTGGACTCCATCCTGGCCTCCAACGCCGATGCCGTGGCCAAACTGTTTGCGGCCAATTACGCCGGGAGTACCAGCTCTTCGGAGCTTGCCATTTCCTCGTACATCAGTGGTACAACGGAATGCGGCACGTACCAGGTGAGTTACACGACCGACGCAAGCGGTAAGATCACTGCGGCCACCATCAACGGGCATCCGGCGCTATTCCACAGTAATTCGAATATCATCACCGGCCAACACGGCTATGACGAAGCCGGTCTTTCCATCAATTGCATCGATGTGACGGCTGGCACCCATACCGGGACGGTCAACCTGCGCAAGGGCAAGTCGGGTGAACTGGTCGATGTCCTGGATGAACTGATCGATCCCATGAACGGGCCTCTGGTTATTCTTGACAAGAACTATGATGATATCGTGTCCATGATCGACGACAAAATTTCCTTTGAAAAGACAAGAATATCTAATTATTCTAAGAGATTACGTACAAAATTCGCCAAGGTCGACGCCTTGCTCGGCACCTACAACAACCAGCAGACCGCGCTTTCATCGTATATTGACAAGCTCAATTCAGATTAACGCCGAATGGCCGATAAGAAGGGGAAACAAGGAAGGCATCCATGCAAAGTGCGGCCAGGACATACTTTCAGACCCAGGTGACCACCACCACCCAAGGCGACCTGCTCATCATGCTTTTTGACGGGGCGCTCAAATTTTTGGCCCAGGCCCGGGAAAGGATCCTGGAGCGCGATTATGCCCAAAAGGGTATTCTTATTTCCAAGGCACTCGATATCCTGGCAGAGTTGCAGGCGACCCTCAACCCGCAAAAGGGTGGGGAGATGGCCGACCGCCTCAAGCGGCTCTACCTCTATTGCAGTACGCGGCTGCTCATGGCCAATCGTAAGCTGGACACCGAGCCCCTGGATGAGACCGTGCGCATCCTGACCGGCTTGCGCGAGGCCTTTGCCGAGGCCAATTCCCGGGTGACGAGCAAGCCCGTGGCCGTCTCGGCGACCCAGAATACGCGGCTGGTGGGGAGCGGCACCGACGCGCCGCTTTCCCTGTCCGCAGCCAAGGCCGGCGCGGCAAGCTATGCCATGCCCGGGGCGCCCCTTGGCGGGACACCGCCGGTTGCGGCGGCACCCGTGGCCAAACCAAAGCCCCAGCAGCCTTCCGACGGGGCGTCCTTGGAAGAAGCTTTCGATGCCGGGCAAAATGTGCCGCTCGCGCCCCAATCCGTGGTGCTGCAAACGTCCTCCATCCAGTCCGAGGGCGCACCCCGGCCGGTTACGCCCGTGCGTCGGGTCATGGCCGCCTATTCCAACCGGAGCAACGGGTAGAGGGGGAAGCTGGGGAGATGGAGGGGAGAAGCCTCCGGCGGCCAAAGGGCGGGGCTGTTTGGAAACCCGCAGGGGGGCGCCGGGGCATGCGGATTTTGGGTCGGATGGGCAGAAAAGAAAAAGCCGGGTGGAAGTGACGCTCCGCCCGGCTTTTCGATTGCGAAAGGGAGGGGGGGTCAGCTCACCACGATGTTGACGAGCTTGCCCGGCACCACGATCACCTTGCGGATCGTTTTCCCTTCGATGTGTTTGGCGACGTTGGGTTCGGCCAGGGCGGCCTGTTCCACGGCGTCCTTGGCCGCATCCCGGGCCACGCTGATCTTGCCCCGCAGCTTGCCGTTGACCTGCACCACCACTTCCACGGCGTCGGTGACCAGGGCGGCCGGATCGTGGGTCGGCCAGGGCTGGTGCAGCAGCAGTTGCTTGTGCCCCATGCCCTGCCACAGCTCCTCGCAGAGGTGGGGCGCGATGGGCGAGAGCACGGTTAAAAGCGAGGACACGGCCCCGGACACGGCCTTGTCGCCCTTGGGTTCGGCCCGGAAGGCCTCCACGTTGGCGTAGAGGAAATTGACCATCTCCATGACCGCGGCAATGGCCGTGTTGAACTGGAAGCGCTCCCGGATGTCCGCGCCGGCCTTGGCCACCATGACGTGCTCGCGGCGGCGCAGTTCGGCGTAAAGGGCCGGAAGGTCGGCCAGACCGAGGTCTTCGGCCGGGGAGCAAGCGGCCACGGGCAAAAGCCTTCCGGCCAGCTCCTCGGTGCACAGCCGCCACAACCGGGCCAGGAAGCGCGATGCGCCGTCGATGCCCGTGTCGCTCCATTCCAGGTCCTTTTCCGGCGGAGCGGCGAAAAGGATGAACACCCGCACCGTGTCGGCCCCGTACTTGGCGAGCATGAGGTCCGGGTCCACCACGTTGCCCTTGGACTTGCTCATCTTCGAGCCGTCCTTGATGACCATGCCTTGGGTGAGCAGGTTGCGAAACGGCTCGTCGAAGTTCACGTAGCCGCAGTCGCGCAGGGCTTTGACGAAAAAGCGCGAGTAGAGCAGGTGCAAAATGGCGTGCTCGATGCCGCCGATGTACTGGTCCACGGGCAGCCAGTAGTCGGTCGCGACCGGATTAAACGGCCGGTCGGCTTCCCGGGCCGAGGCGTAACGGGCGAAATACCACGAGGACTCGAAAAAGGTGTCCAGGGTATCGGTCTCGCGCCGGGCCTTGCCCCCGCAGACCGGACAGGTCGCTTCGGTAAAGGACGGGGAATGGGGCAGCGGCGAGCGGCCGTCGGGCAAAAGCGCCAGATCCCGGGGCAGCTCCACGGGCAGATCGGCCTCGGGCACGGGCACAATGCCGCATTTCTCGCAGTAGAGCACCGGAATCGGCGCGCCCCAGTAGCGTTGGCGCGAGATGTTCCAGTCGCGCAGCCGGTAGTTGATGCTTTTTTTGCCGCGTCCGTCCGCTTCCAGCCAGTCGATGATCCTGCCCTTGGCTTCCTCGTTGGGGAGACCCGTGAACGGGCCGGAATCCACGAGCTGGCCGGGATCGGCGTAGGCGGCCTCCATGGTCGCGGGATCGAGAGTTTCCCCCTCGGGGCTGATGACGACCTTGAGCGGCAGGTCGTATTTGCGGGCGAATTCGAAGTCGCGCTGGTCGTGGGCGGGCACGGCCATGACCGCGCCGGTGCCGTAGCCCATGAGCACGAAATTGGCCACATAGACGGGGATCTTCGCGTCGGTGGCCGGATTGACGCAGTAGCTGCCGGTAAAGACGCCTTCTTTTTCCAGGTCCTCGGCCGAGCGCACGATGCGGTCCAGGTTGCGGACCTTCTCGACGAATTCCTTGACTGCGGCTTCCTGGGGCTTGCCGGCGATAAGCTGCGGGACCAGCGGATGCTCGGCGGCCAGGCTCATGAAGGTGGCGCCAAAAAGCGTATCCGGCCGGGTGGTGAAAACCGTGATGCCGGAAGCGTCGGGGACGGGCTCGGCCAGGGCGAAGGTCAGCTCGGCGCCCACCGACTTGCCGATCCAGTTGCGCTGCATGGTGAGCACGCGTTCGGGCCAGCCGTCCACGAGCTTGTCCAGGTCGGCCAGCAGCTCCTCGGCATAGTCGGTGATGCGCAAAAACCACTGCTCCAGATCTTTCTGGACCACGGGCTGGTCGCAACGCCAGCAGCAGCCGTCGATGACCTGCTCGTTGGCGAGCACGGTGCCGCAGGTTTCGCACCAGTTCTGGGGCGCGTTTTTGCGGTAGACCAGGCCGCGCTTCAAAAATTCCAGGAAGAAGCGCTGTTCGTGGACGTAGTAGGCCGGATGGCAGGTGGCCAGTTCCCGGCGCCAGTCGTAGGAATAGCCCATGCGTTTGAGCTGGGCGCGCATGGTGTCGATGTTGGAGATTGTCCAGCTCGCGGGATGGAGTTTGTGCTTGATGGCGGCGTTTTCGGCCGGCATGCCGAAGGCGTCCCAGCCCATGGGGTGCAGGACGTTATAGCCTTCCATGCGCTTGAACCGCGCCACCACGTCGCCGATGGAGTAGTTGCGCACATGCCCCATGTGGATGCGTCCCGACGGGTAGGGGAACATTTCGAGGACGTAGTACTTGGGCTTTTGCGGATCGACTTCCACGCGGAAGTGGCCGCCTTCCTCCCAGATGGCCTGCCATTTTTTTTCGACGTCCTCGGGCACGTACTTGCTCATGGGAAAACGCTCCTTGGCGGTGGTGGTCGCGGCGGGCAGAAAAAGTGCCGTCCGGCGGCGCTAGAGTTCCTTGGTCACGGCGAACTCGCCGCTGTCAACGGCCTTGGCAATGGCGTCGAGGATGCCGTTGATGAAGTTGCGGGAGTTTTCGTCGCCGTAGCGCTTGGACAGCTCGATGGCCTCGTTCAAGGCCACGCGGAGCGGAATGTCCGGGCTGAAAAGGATCTCGTACACGGCCAGACGCAAAATGGTCAGCTCCACCTTGGCGATGCGCGCGAGCTTCCAGTTCTTGGAGAAACGCACGATGAGCGCGTCGATCTCGGTCTGGCGCGACCAGACGCCGTGCACGAGGTCCCAGGCGAAATCCTGGCCCGTATCGTCCTCGCCCTCGACCACGTCGTGGGGACAGCGTTTGAAGGTCCGGCGCAGGGAGCGCTCGTCGGCGGCGGTCTCGAAAATGAGGCCGTACAGACATTCGAAGGCCTGTTTGCGCGCCTTGCGGCGGGATACGGGCTTTTTGTCTTCGGGGTCGGTCATGATGGGTGCTACAGCCTGCATGGTCTAGAGCTGCTCCAGGACGCGGACCATTTCGAGCACGGCGGCGGCCGATTCCACGCCCTTGTTGCCGGCCTTGGAGCCGGCGCGTTCGATGGCCTGTTCCAGGGTGTCCACGGTGAGGACGCCGAAACCCACGGGCACGTTGGTTTCGAGCATGACGTGGGCCAGGCCCTTGACGCACTCGTTGGCCACGTATTCGAAATGGGGGGTGGCGCCCCGGATGACGGCGCCGAGGCAAATGACGCCCTGGTACTTGCCCGAGGCAGCGAGTTTCTTGGCCGCGAGCGGGATCTCGAAGGCGCCCGGCACTTTGACCAGGGTCAGGTCTTCCCGTTCGGCCCCGTGGCGGGTGAGGTAGTCCACGGCGCCGCCGATGAGGCGCTCGGTGATGAAGTCGTTGAAGCGGCCGGCGACCAGGGCGAATTTGAGTCCCTTGGCGACGAGCTGGCCTTCGATGGTCGTGATATGCGGCATGATCGGTCTCCTGGCGCGGGTTGGCGCGCGGTTGCTGCGATGGGGAGTCGGCGGTCTGCCTTGGCTAATTGGCCTGACCTTCGCCGTTGTCGGGCAGATGCAGGATATGGCCCATGCGGTCGCGCTTGGTGGTCAGGTAGCAGGTGTTCTCGGCGCAGGGGCAGGTTTCGATGGGCACGCGCTCGACCATTTCCAGACCGTAGCCTTCGAGCCCGACGATCTTTTTGGGATTGTTGGTCATCAGCCGCATCTTGGACACGCCGAGTTCCACCAGGATCTGGGCGCCGGTGCCGTATTCGCGCAGATCGGCCTTGAAGCCCAGGCGCAAATTGGCGTCCACGGTGTCGTAGCCCTGGTCCTGGAGGGCGTAGGCCTTGATCTTGTTGGCCAGGCCGATGCCCCGGCCTTCCTGGCGCATGTAGAGAATGACGCCCTTACCCTCGGACTCGATCATGCGCATGGCCTCGTGGAGCTGGTTGCCGCAGTCGCAGCGCAGCGATCCGAACACGTCGCCGGTCAGGCATTCGCTGTGCACGCGCACGAGCACGGGCTCGTCCGGGGAGATGTCGCCCTTGACCAGGGCGATGTGGGTCTTCTTGTCGCTGTTGGTTTCGAAGGCCAGGGCCCGGAAGGTGCCGAAGGCGGTGGGGAGGTCGGCCTCGGCCACCTTGGTCACGGCCAGATGGCCGAACTTGAGACGGTAGCGGATGAGGTCGGCCACGGTCGCGATCTTGATATTGTGCTTTTCGGCGAATTCCTTGAGGTCGGGCATGCGGGCCATGTTGCCGTCCTCGCGCATGACCTCGCAGATGACGGCGGCGGGCTTGAGGCCGGCGAGCCGGGCCAGGTCCACGCTGCCTTCGGTCTGTCCGGCGCGGTCGAGGACGCCGCCTTCCTTGGCGCGCAGGGGAAAGATATGCCCCGGGGTGACGAGGTCGTCGGGGGTGGCGCCGTCGGCCACGGCGGCCAGGATGGTGGTGGCCCGGTCAAAGGCGGAAATACCGGTGGAGACGCCGACCTTGGCTTCGATGGAGACGGTAAAGCCGGTGCCGAAGGGCGACTTGTTGTTCTGGGTCATCATGGGCAGGCCGAGCTGGTCCACGATCTTGGGTTCCAGGGACAGGCAGATGAGGCCGCGTCCGTGGGTGGCCATGAAATTGATGGCCTCGGGTGTGACCTTTTCGGCGGCGATGGTGAGGTCGCCTTCGTTTTCGCGGTCTTCGTCGTCGACGAGGATGATCATCCGGCCGTTGCGGATTTCCTCGATGGCTTCCTCGATGGGGCTGATGCGCATGGGGTATACCTCGTTCGGGCGGGCGTCCGTCCGGCCCGGAATGGAAAAGACCAAGGACCCGGGCGGGCCGAGTCCAAGGGGGAAATAGTGTACCCGACGGGACTTGGCAAGACAAGACCGGCCGGTTTCGGCGGTCCGCCGTCGCGAAAGGCGGCTTACGCTTCCAGCACGGCGCGCACGAAGGCCGGGTCCATCATGGTGGCGGCGATGATTTCCTCGGTGCTTTTCCCGTCGTCGCGCAGGCGGCGGATGACGACCTCCATGGGTTCGGCCACTTCGAGGATATGGCCTTCGGGGTCGCGCACGCGAAAGCAACGCTGCCCCCAGGGCTGGCTTTTCATGGGGTGGATGGTTTCGGCCCGGGGCATGACGCGGTCCCAGGCGTCTTCGAGGTCCTCGGACTCGAAATAGAGTTCGAGGTTGTCGCGGCCCATGGGCCCGTCGACGGTGGGGGCGGGGTCGTCGAAGACGTGTTTTTTGGCCGTGTCGGTGCGCCAGAGGCAAAAGCCGGCGTAGACGACATAGCCGTCGAGGACGAGGCTCGGCTCCTGGCCCAGGGCTTCCTCGTAGAAGACCCTGGCCTTGGCCAGGTCGGACACGAACACGCACGGACTGTGGAAGCGGATGGGCATGGGCGGCTCCTTCTTAAAATCCCTGTTCCCGCAAAAAGTTCTCCGTGATCTTCCCCACTTTCTTGTCCTTGTCGGCGGCGTCCTGCCACGGGACAAGCATTTGCCGCACGTATTTGCCGAGCATGTCCGTCTCCATGTTGACGGTCACGCCCGGCTTCCAGGCGGCGATGGTGGTCGCGCCCTGGGTCGAGGGGATGATGTTGACCGTGAGAAATCCGGGGCCGCAGTCGTTGACCGTAAGGCTCACCCCGTCGAGGGCCACCGAGCCCTTGGGCACCACGTAGACGGAAAATTCCTCGGGATAGATGACCTTGTAGCGCACGGACTGCCCCATGGGCGTCACCGATTCCACCGTGGCCACGCAGTCCACATGGCCGGCCACCAGATGGCCGCCGAGCCGGTCGCCCAGGGCCAGCGCCCGCTCCAGATTCACTTCGCTGCCCGGCTTGAGCGTGCCAAGCCCGGACTTGGCGAGCGTCTCGGCCGAGGCATAGGCCGTGAATTCCCGATCCCCGGCCGTCTCCACGGTCAGGCAGGCGCCGTTGACCGCGATGGACTCGCCCAAAACGAGCTTGTCCAGGTCGAAAAGCGCCCGGATGCGAAACCGGGTTTCGTCGCCGCGCCGATCCGCGGCCATGACCCGTCCCAAGCCCATCACCAGTCCGGTAAACATTTTCCCTCGCTAATATTTGTTATTTATGTTGATTAGTTTGGCAATCTGTCGGCCGCTTTTCCCCAAACTTAGTTTAATATTGGGGTCATTGAGTAAAAGGGGTAAAATTTGTTCCTGGCTATAGCCTGTAACGATTGAGAGCCGTTCGATGGACCGCCATTCAAAGGGGCTTGATTTTAAAGCAGCATAGATTTTTTCTTTTAAATTTTTCATGTCATTATTTAGTTTGTTAGAAAAATTGCTGCTTTGTGCATCTTTTGTTAACGAGTCATCGTCCTTAAGGTCCGAATCTTGTTTTGCAGGTTCATTGTCAGAAATAGTTTCATCTGAATATTTTTTCCCAAAGTAATTTTTTTGATTTATTAACTTAGATTCGAGTGTTGATAGGTCTGATTTTAAAGATTCAATTTGATCCTGGATTGGTCCAAGCTCTTGATTTATATTATCGTTTAGGTCTCTTAATGAGACTTTTTTGTCTCCCCAGGATACTGAAATATCGCCTTTTTTTAGTAATGACTTGATCTCGACATAAAATATTTTGCAAAATGTTAGTAACAAAACGAAAGAGAGAAAAGGCCAGTCTAAAAATTTTTCCACGTCATGCCTCATTGTCTGAATTGTCAAAAATAGCATGTTCAATTTTTAAAAGAAATAACTTCATATCCAGCCCCGGACCGAACCCGGTCAGGCTGCCGTCCGCCCCGACCACCCGGTGGCAGGGGTAGAGCAGCGGGAACCGGTTGCCGGCCATGACCCGGCCCACGGCCCGGGCCGATTTGGGCGAGCCGACCTGGGCCGCCAGCCAGCCGTAGGTCACTTTCTGGCCTCGGGGCACCTGGCCAAGCGCGGAAAGGACCCGGCGGGAAAATACCGAAATCCCATCCCAGCACAGCGGCAGTTCGGGCCAGTCCGGCGTTTGCCCGGCCACATAACGGGCCAGGGCCGACTGCATGGCCCGGCCGGCATCCGTGGTCAAAGACGCTTGCCTGCCCTCGGCCCAGGTCAGGTGCAAGGATACGACCTGCCCGTCCGTCCAGACGATGTCCAGGGCCAGCGGCGCGGCCACACACGTTTCGGTCAGCGGTACGCTCATACGAAGTGCCTCCGGCATCTGGGATGCGTGGGGGCTTCATACGCGATTTTCGTCCGGCTCGCCATGGGGCGGTGGGTCAGCGACCCGGCCCCGCCCAGTCGTCGCCCTGGCGGATGTCCTCGGCCTCAAGCCTCGCCTCGATGTCGCGCAGCAGGCCGCGTTTGTCCGCGGCCCAGTCCGGGGCGACAAGTTCCCCCGGGGCCGGGTCGGCGTTTAAACGCTCGATGACGATGTCCGGCCGCAACCGGGCGATGGCCGCCACCGCGACCCCGACATATTCCTGCCGCGCCAGGGGCGTATAGGCGCCGGAGCGGTACAGGGCGGCCAGGGGAGCCCGGTCGACGACCAGGCAGTTGTGGAGTTTCACCCCGGCCACGGGCAGGGCGTTTAAAAAATCGATGGTGGCGAGAAAATCCGCCGGTTCTTCGCCGGGCAGGCCGGCCATGACGTGGGCCGTGACCCACAGGCCGCGTGTGGCCGCTTTGTTGATGGCCGTGGCGAAGGCGGCCGCGTCATGGCCCCGGTTTATGCACGCCAAGGTGGCGTCGTTGGCCGATTGCAGGCCGATTTCCAGGCGCACGTGGGCCAGGGGCGCCCGGGCCAGCAGGTCGAGCTTTTCCCCGTCCAGGCAGTCGGGGCGGGTGCCCAGGCACACCCCGGCCACGTCGGGCAGCGCGGCCAGTTCGGCCAGCAAGGCGGCCAGACGCGCGGCCGGGCCGTGGGTATTGGAAAACGATTGCAGGTAGGCGATGAGCGCTTCCCCGCGTGCGCGGGCCGCCGGGGTCAGTGCCTCCCATTGCGCCCGAAGCCCGAACCCCTTATGGTACAAACCCGTTCCCGACCCCAGGGCGTTACAAAACAGACATCCCCCCCGGGACAGCGTGCCGTCGCGGTTGGGACAGCCGCTTGCGGCATCAAGGGGAATTTTTTTCGCCTTCCGGCCGTACAACGTGCGGAAGGCCCGGGAAAGTTTGTTATATCGAGGAATCATGACCGGCAGTCCCGGGAAATCAGACGTTGACAACGTCGGTTGAATCGGCAAACACAGCGCGTTTGCGAGATCATGAGGCCGAATTTGCGGCAAGCGAGGCGGTATGTCCAGGATTTTGGATAGGATTCTCGGGCTGTTCTCCAACGATCTGGCCATCGATCTGGGAACGGCCAACACCCTGGTATTCGTCAAGGGCAAAGGCATTGTCCTGTCCGAACCGTCGGTGGTGGCGGTGAAAAAAGACCCCCGGGGCGGCAACAAGGTCCTGTCCGTGGGGCTTGAGGCCAAGCGCATGCTCGGCCGGACCCCGGGCAACATCGTGGCCATCCGGCCCATGAAGGACGGCGTTATCGCCGACTTCGAGGTGACCGAGGCCATGCTGCGCCATTTCATTTCCAAGGTGCACAATTCCCGGCGTCTGGTGCGGCCGCGCATCATCATCTGCGTGCCCACCGGTATCACCCAGGTGGAAAAGCGCGCCGTCAAGGAATCGGCCCAGAGCGCCGGCGCCCGCGAGGTCTACCTCATCGAGGAGCCCATGGCCGCCGCCATCGGGGCCAACCTGCCCATCACCGAGCCCACGTCCAACATGGTCGTGGACATCGGCGGCGGCACCACCGAAGTGGCCGTCATCTCCCTGTCCGGCGTGGTCTATTCCAAGTCCGTACGCGTGGGCGGCGACAAGATGGACGAAGCCATCATGCAGTACGTCAAGCGCAAGTATAATATGTTGATCGGCGAATCCACGGCGGAACAGATCAAGATCCAGGTCGGCTCGGCCCACCACTCCACCAGCCAGGGGGAGATGGAGGTCAAGGGCCGCGATCTCGTGACCGGTATTCCGCAAAACATTACCATCACCGCCGAGGAAGTGCAGAAATCCATTGCCGAGCAGGTGGAAAGCATTGTCCAGGCCGTGCGGATCGCCCTGGAACAGACGCCTCCGGAATTGGCCGCCGATATCGTGGATCGGGGCATCGTGCTCACTGGCGGCGGCGCGCTGTTGCGCGGGCTGGATCAGCTGTTGCGCGAGGAGACCTCCCTGCCCATCACCGTCGTCGAGGACCCCCTGTCAACGGTTGTGCTCGGGTCCGGCCGGGCCCTGGACAACCTGGACGTGCTGAAGGAGGTCACGATAGATTAAACCGACCCCCCAGCGGATCGCGATCGGCCTGCTCGTCGTCCTGTTTCTCTATCTGGGCCTTTTCACCTGGAACATCCGGACAGGCTACGTCGATACGTTGGCGAGCCATACCGGGCTGGAATTTGCCAGGTGGATTCTCGCGCCCGGGAAATGGGTCCACGACCAGGCAACGTCGTTTTGGAACCGCTATCTCTATTTCGTGGACATCCGGCGAGAAAACGACCTCCTGCGTGAGGAACTCGACGCCGACCGCCAGGAGCTCGCACGCCTGCGGGAAAACGCCACGGAAGTCATCCGCCTGCGCCGGCTGCTGTCCATGACCCCTCCCCGGGAGTGGACGAGCCAGGGGGCTCGGATCATATCCCAACGTCTGGGCCCCAACGCCGCCCTGGAAACCCTGCTCATCGACAAGGGCAGTTCGAGCGGCGTGGGCATCAACACCCCGGTGGCCGTGCCCGAAGGCATTGTGGGCCGGGTGCTGCGCCTGTCGCCGAGCGCCTCCACGGTGCTTCTGATCACCGACCCCAACAGCCGCATTCCGGTGATCTCCCAGACCAACCGCACCCAGGGCATCCTCAAGGGCGAAGGCCCCAACCGGGCCCTGGCCATGGAATACGTGCCCCAGGGGGCGCCCGTGGAAGAGGGGGAAATCCTCGTCACCTCGGGCCTGGAAGAAATTTTTCCCAAGGGCATGCCCGTGGCCAAGGTGATCCATGTGGGCCGTTCGGGCTCGTCCCTGTTCCAGGTCATCGACGCCGAACCGCTTTTTACGCCGCGCCAGCTTGAGGAAATCGGCTTGCTGTTCCGGGGACCGGCCATGGCGCCCGTGGCGGCGCCGACCGCGGCCCCGGTCGCGGGGGGGGGGG
>JAWRKJ010000183.1:0-4479 GCA_040307025.1 Desulfovibrionaceae bacterium
CATATGTCCCAAAAAACATAACAACGCAAGGAGGTGTCCATGCCGTCTTCCCAGACGATCGCGCGGCCAGGCCGACCCGGTCCGCCCGACCTGCCAAAGCAGCAATCAGCGCCCTGATCCGGTTGTCGCCCTGACCAGCCCGCATAGTGCATCCTGCAACCACGCGGCGGCCGCGGCTGCCGCACAAACTGCGTCGTGTCCAGCGGCGGAGGGGGACTTTTGCGTCCTTCGCGCCGCCACGCTGTAAGGAGCCTTTGCCATGAACCTGCGTTTGGAAGAGCAGTATCAGTCCTCTCTCGCCAGCCTGCATCTCGATGACCAGTACAAGCTTTTTATCGACGGGAAATGGGTGGACAGCGCCTGCGGCAAGACCTTTACGACCACCAATCCGGCGACCGGCGATCCGCTGGCCGTGTGCGCCAATGCCTGTTCCGACGATGTGGACCGGGCCGTGGACGCCGCCTGGGACGCCTTCCACTCCTGGAAAAAGACCAGCCCCCAGGATCGGGCCGCCATGTTGCTGGCCATCGCCGACCTCATCGACGCCAATGCCGAGCACCTGGCCATGGTCGAAACCATGGACAACGGCAAGCCCATCCGCGAGACCAAAAACATCGACGTGCCCCTGTCCTCGGACCATTTCCGCTATTTCGCCTCGGCCATCCGCACCGAGGAAGGGCAGGCGACCATGATCAACGACACCACCATGAGCCTCGTGCTGCGCGAGCCCATCGGCGTGGTCGGCCAGATCATTCCCTGGAACTTCCCGCTGCTCATGGCCGCCTGGAAGCTTTCCCCGGCACTCGCCGCCGGCAACTGCGTGGTCATCAAGCCCTCCACCGAGACGCCGCTCTCCCTGCTCGAACTGGCCAAGCTCCTGGCCCAGGTGCTGCCGGCCGGCGTGGTCAACGTGCTCACCGGCAAGGGGTCCACCACCGGCAACGCCATGCTCGGCCACACCGGTTTTTCCAAGCTGGCCTTCACCGGCTCGACCGAGGTCGGCTTCACCGTGGCCGAACACGCGGCCAAGCGGCTCATCCCCTCCACCCTGGAACTCGGCGGCAAGTCGGCCAACATCTTCTTCCCGGACGCGCCCTGGGAAAAAGCCCTGGAAGGCCTGCAACTCGGCATCCTGTTCAACCAGGGCCAGGTGTGCTGCGCCGGTTCCCGGGCGTTCATCCACGAGGACATCTACGACGCCTTCATGGACGCGGCGGTCAAGGCCTTCGAAAGGATCAAGGTCGGCCTGCCCTGGGACCCCGAAACCCAGATGGGCGCCCAGGTCAACACGCGTCAGCTCGAAAAAATCCTGGCCTGCGTGGAACTCGGGCGTTCCGAAGGGGCCAAGGTGGCGGTCGGCGGCGAACGCGTGACCGAGGGCGACCTGGCCAAGGGCGCGTTCATGCGGCCGACCCTGCTCGCCGACGTCAACAACTCCATGCGCGTGGCCCAGGAAGAGATCTTCGGGCCTGTCGCCTGCTGCATCAAGTTCAAGGACGTGGACGAGGTCATCGACATGGCCAACGACAGCGAATACGGCTTGGCCGGCGCGGTCTGGACCCGGGACATCAACCGGGCCATCCGGGTGTCCCGGGCCATCGAAACCGGGCGCATGTGGATCAACACCTACAACGTCCTGCCGGCCCACGCCCCCTTCGGCGGCTACAAAAAATCGGGCATCGGCCGGGAAAACCACCACATGATGCTCGACCATTACACCCAGCACAAAAACATCATCATCAGCCTCTCCGAGGACAAGCTCGGACTCTACTAGACGCGCCGTCCCCGGGAACAGGCACACGCCCCGGGGAGCGCTTGGCCAGCGGCCGCGTCACGTGGACCGCCGGCTGGCGAAAGGCGCACGCGGCCTGAACAGAGCGCCGGCCGGCGGCGGCCACACCCAGGACCGCCGTCCGACCGTCCCGCACCCGCAGGGAGGTCAGGACATGATCGCCAGCGACTCGCTGACCAAAGCCATTCTCGGCGTTCCGGGCATCATCGCCTACCGCATCCAAAAAGGCCTGTCCCCGGACAGGCCGGCCGGAGCGTCTTCCAGCCCAGCGGACACGCTCCTGGAAATCCGGCTGGTGGTGACCGCGGACGCCGGCGCGTCCTCCCGGCCCACCGTCCCGGACGCCGGGCCGGTCACCGCCCAGGCGCGCCCTCAACCGTCAAGGAGCACCGTTTTCATGACCAACACCATCGTGCGCAAACGCAGCCTCATTCCGGGCAAGACGAGCGAACTCGTCATTGATGCGCCGCATATCGCGGCCAAGGCCCGGCCCGGCAATTTCGTCATCCTGCGGGTCACCCCCCAAGGGGAACGCATCCCGCTTACCATCGCCGACGCCGATGCCGACGCCGGCACCATCACCCTGGTCTACCTGGTCCTCGGCAAGACCACGGCCCAGCTCGAAACCCTGTCCCAGGGCGATGCCATCCTCGACCTGTGCGGGCCCCTCGGCAAGGCCACGGACATCCGGCCCTGCCAAGGCTCGGTCGTATGCGTGGGCGGGGGCACCGGCATCGCCGCCATGCACCACATCGCCAAGGGCCATCACAATGTCGGCAACCGGGTGATCGGCATCATCGGCGCCCGGACCAAGGATCTGCTCCTGTTCGAGGACGAGCTCGGCCGGGTGTGCGACGAGGTGCTCGTGGCCACCGACGACGGCTCCCACGGCCGCAAGGGCCTCGTCACCCTGCCCCTGGAGGACACGCTGGAGGAAGCCGGCAAGCACGTGACCGAGGTGGTGGCCGTGGGCCCGGTGCCCATGATGGCGGCCGTGTCCGACGTGTGCGAGCGCGGCGGCGTGCGCTGCCTGGTCAGCCTCAATTCCATCATGCTCGACGGCATCGGCATGTGCGGCGCCTGCCGGGTCAAGGTCGGCGGCGAAACCAAGTTCGCCTGCGTGGACGGCCCGGAATTCGATGGCCGGCTGGTGGATTTCCGCGAGCTGTCCCAGCGCCTGGGGGCGTTTAAGCCCATGGAACGTCTTGCCTACGAGGAGTTCACGAAACATCATGTGTGCCACTGCGGAAACTAAGGGAAACGGCAGGAAAGCCCCGCGCACGCCCATGCCCGAGCAGGACCCGCTGGTCCGGGCGCGCAATTTCAGCGAGGTCGCCCTGGGCTACACCGCGGCCATGGCCAAGTCCGAAGCGTCGCGGTGCCTCGGCTGCAAGAAACCCGGCTGCGTGGCCGGCTGCCCGGTCGGCATCGACATTCCGGGCTTCATCGGCGCCCTGGCCGGGGGCAGTGTCAACGACGCCTACGGCATCATCCGCCAAAGCAACTCCCTGCCCGCCGTGTGCGGACGGGTCTGTCCCCAGGAAAACCAGTGCGAAAAAGGCTGCATCCTGGGCAAGAAGGGCGAGCCCGTGGCCATCGGGCGTCTGGAGCGCTTCGTGGCCGATACGTTCATGGCCGACGGGGCCTGCGAGACCCTGACCGGCGACAGTGCCTGTCCGGCCGGCTTCAAGGAGAACCGCGTGGCCTGCATCGGCGCCGGGCCGGCCAGCCTGACCGTGGCCGGGACCCTGGCCGCCGCCGGCGTGCCCGTGGACGTGTACGAGGCGCTCCACGAACCGGGCGGCGTGCTCGTCTACGGCATTCCCGAGTTCCGGCTGCCCAAGGCGGTGGTGCGCCGGGAGGTCGAGGCCATGAAGTCCCTCGGCGTCCGGTTTTACACCAACTGGGTGGGCGGGCGCACGGTCACCGTGGACGAGCTGCTGGCCAAGGGCTACCGGGCCGTGTTCATCGGCGTGGGCGCGGGACTCCCCGTGTTCCTCGACATCCCGGGCGAAAACTGCATCGGCGTGTGCTCGGCCAACGAGTACCTGACGCGCGTGAACCTGGGCCGGGCCTACGCCTTCCCGGACTGGGACACCCCGGTCTACCCGGGCAAGCAGGTGGTGGTGTTCGGCGCCGGCAACGTGGCCCTGGACTCGGCCCGCACGGCCATGCGGCTCGGGGCCGAGCGCGTGTCCGTCGTCTACCGCCGCAGCGAAAAGGAAATGCCGGCACGGCGCGAGGAAGTGCAGCACGCCAAGGAGGAGGGCATCGAATTCCTGTGCCTCCAGGCCCCGTTATCCTTCAACAGCGATGCCAACGGCCGGGTAGCCTCGGTGGTGCTCCAGAAGATGCGCCTGGGCGAGCCCGACGCCTCGGGCCGTTGCCGCCCCCTGGCCTGCGAGGGGGAATACTGCGAGCTCGCGACCGATCTGGCCATCGTGGCCGTGGGGACCCGGGCCAATCCGATCCTGACCACGGCCTCGCCGGGCCTTGGCGTCACCGACCGGGGCTATATCGTCGCCGATACGGCCACCGGGGAAACGACCATCCCCAATGTCTTTGCCGGCGGGGACATCGTGACCGGGGCGGCCACGGTCATCTCGGCCATGGGGGCCGGTCGCCGGGCCGCGGCCGCCATTGCCGGGCGCCTGCTCGGCCAGACCCCGTAACGCCGCCGGGACGGG
>JAWRKJ010000184.1:0-7787 GCA_040307025.1 Desulfovibrionaceae bacterium
CCCCCCCCCCCCCCCCCCCCCCCCCCCCCCCCCCCCCCCCCCCCCCCCCCCCCCCCCCCCCCCCCCCCCCCCCCCCCCCCCCCGCCGGAGGCATTCTGCCTCCCTACTCCACAACCGCCGGCTCAACCGCAGGCTTGCGCGAGGCGCGGCTGGCGAAGGTGAAGCTGAACATCTCGGGCGCGCCTTCGGGCGCGGCGTCGATTTCCGCTTCCCCACCCTTTTGCAGCTTGCCGAAGAGCATCTCGTGGGCCAACGTGTCCTTGATCTCCACCTGGATCACCCGGGCGAGCGGCCTGGCGCCGAAATCCGGATCAAAGCCCTTCTCGGCGAGCTTGGCCACAGCCGCCGGGGTCAGCCGAATGAACACCCGCTTCTCGGCCATCTGCGCGTTGAGCTCCCGGACGTACTTGTGGACAATCCGGTCCATGATCTCGGGCGTCAGGGACTTGAAGGTGATGATGCCGTCAAGCCGGTTGCGGAACTCGGGACTGAACAGCCGCTCCAAGGCCTTACGCCCCTTGCCCGAGACATCCTCGGGCTTGCCCGAGCCGAAGCCGATGCTCTTCGAGGCCATCTCCCGCACTCCGGCATTGGTGGTCATAAGCAGGATCACGTGCCCGAAGTCGGCCTTGCGGCCGCTGTTGTCGGTCAGGGTCGCGTAGTCCATGACCTGGAGCAGGATGCTGAACATGTCCGGATGGGCCTTTTCGATCTCGTCCAGCAACAGCACCGTATAGGGGTTCTTGCGGATGGCATCGGTCAAAAGCCCGCCCTGCTCGAAGCCGACATAACCAGGAGGCGAACCGATGAGCCGGGCCACGGCATGCTTCTCCATGTATTCGCTCATGTCGAAACGCACGAAGTTGATGCCGAGCACGGCCGCGAGCTGCTTGGCCATTTCGGTCTTGCCGACGCCGGTCGGTCCGGCGAGCAAAAACGACCCGGTCGGCTTGCCCACGTTGGCCAACCCGGCCCGGGAGCGCATGATGGCCTTGCCCAACGCCTCCACGGCCTCGTCCTGGCCGAAGATCAGGCCCTTGAGCTCCCCTTCCAGGTTCTCCAGCCGGACTTTGTCCGAGGAGGTCACCCGGGCGGTCGGAATCCGGGCCATGCCGGCCACGACCTTTTCCATCTCGGCCACGCCGATGGCGCCCTTGGCTTCGGTGCCGGCCAGCTTGCGCACGGCCCCGGCCTCGTCGATGACGTCGATGGCCTTGTCGGGCAGGAAGCGGTCGTTGATGTGCCGGGCCGCAAGCTCCACCGCCGCCCGCAAGGCGGCCGGGGTGTAGCGCACGCCGTGGTGCTCTTCGTAGTAGGTCCGCAGCCCCTTGATGATCTCGACGGCCTCCTCGACGCTGGGTTCGCCCACGTCGATCTTCTGGAAGCGCCGGGACAGGGCCCGGTCCTTCTCGAAGTGGTTCTTGTACTCCTCGTACGTGGTCGAGCCGATGCAGCGCAACTTGCCCGAACCGAGCACGGGTTTGAGGATGTTGGACGCATCCAGGGTGCCGCCGCTGGTGGCGCCGGCCCCGACAATGGTGTGGATCTCGTCCACGAACAGAATGGCCCCGGGCTTTTGCTCCAGTTCGGACAGCACGCCCTTGAGCCGGGCCTCGAAATCGCCCCGGTACTTGGTGCCGGCGAGGAGCGCCCCCATGTCCAAGGCAAAGATGCGGGTGTCGCGGAAGCTTTCCGGCACCTCGCCCTTGGCGATGCGCAGGGCCAAGCCTTCGGCCAGGGCCGTCTTGCCCACGCCCGGATCGCCAACGAAGATGGGGTTGTTCTTGCGCCGACGCAGCAACACGTGGATGGTCCGGGTCAGTTCCTGATCCCGGCCGATCAGCGGATCGATCTCGCCCTTGACCGCCTTGGCCACCAGATCGACGGTATACTGCTCCAGGGCCGAGCCGCCGGCCTTGCCCTCGCGCGTCTCCTCGTTCCCGCCGGCCTCGGCCGGATCATTTTCCCGACTCTGGCCATGGGAGATATATTCCAACACGTCCAGACGGCTCACGCCGTGGGACTTCAGATAGTAAACGGCGTAGGAATCCTCTTCCTCGAAAAAGGCGGCCAGGACATCGCCCACGTCCACCTGCTGCTTGCCCGAGGACTGCATCTGCATGATGGCACGCTGCAACACACGCTGCACACCCAGCGTCTGCACGACCTCGGCATTGGTCTCCTGAGGCAGGGTTTCCATGTGATCGGTAAAAAAGCGCTCCAACTGATGCTTGAGGCGCACGACATTGACACCGCAATGGACCAGAATATCCCGGCCCGTTTCCTCCAGGAGCATGGCGAACAGCAGATGCTCCAGGGTCAGGTATTCATGCCCACGGCGCTTGACCTCTTTGACGGCGCTGGTCAATACCCGTTCCAACTTCTTGCTGAGCATTCAAACCTCTTCCATACTGCATTTTAAAGGATAGCCATTCTCCCGGGCCAGACGATGGACCAGCGAGACTTTTATCTCGGCCACTTCGGCCGTGTATTCACCGCATACGCCCACACCTTTTTCATGGACGGCGAGCATGATCTGGGTGGCCTCGTTTTCCGTTTTATGAAAGACGCCGACCAGCACCTTGACCACGAATTCCATGGTCGTGTAGTCGTCGTTGTGCAGCAGCACCTTGTACCGTCTCGGTTCCCGGACGTCCTCGGCGACGTCCACGCCCATTCCGGTTTGTTCCTCTTCCCTGGGCTGGCTCATGAGCTTGCCATCACCTCGTTGCGCGCTTTGACGTTGTGGTCTCCCGGAAGAGACCGCGAGACTCCCGGAATAGATAAGTCCTCATGCCACGGTGTCGAGGGGGGCTGGCGTCGCACTGGGCGCGCCAAATCCCTCCCATGGCATATGTTGGGGTATGAAAAAACACGGCCACTGGCAACAGCGGCGCCAATAATCCGAAATTGCTGTAGCTTTGGCTACGAATCCCGCCCGTCGCCCAAGGCGGCCAGCAGGGAGTGCCGTTCGGTGGGGGCAAACACGAAGCTGTCGGCCGGGGGCAACCCGCAGGCGGCCAAGTGGGTCTGGTAGAGTTCGTGGTAGGTGGCGGACAGGGCGTGCGCCATGGACAGTCCCAAGCGCCCGGCCACCTCGGGGATGGTTCCGGCCGCGCCCTCGATCTCCAGGTAGCGGCCAAAGGGGAGCAAATCGAGGCAGATGTGGGTTTCGCCAAGGAGCCACGTCTCGCGCAGCTTTTCGTAGCGCAAGGCCGGATAAAAGCCCAGATGGCCCAAAATCGTCTCCAGCACGTCCAGGTCGGCGATCTCGGTTTCGAATTCCTGGCGCACCTTGAGCCCGGTCTCCTCGGACGGCTCGGCCGGGAGCTTGAGGGTGATGCGGCCGCGGGCGTCCCGACGCAGCCGCAGCAGCAGGCCCCGTTGGCGCAAGGCGCGGTCCGTGGTGTCGAGCACGAGGTTTTCCTCGAACACCCGATCCTGGCGCCGGGCACCGGCCCGCAGCAGGGCCTCGCGCACCGGGCCAAAGGTCTCCAAAGCGAATTTGGTCTCGATCTCAACCGCCATATCCGTCCTCCGACACCGTCACAACGACTTCCCGACCGGCGTCAGGAGGCGCAGGCGCGCACCACCTCGTGGGCAATGGCGCCAAGGGGCATGATCTTGTCCACGCCACCGAGCTTGATGGCTTCCTGGGGCATGCCGAAGACCACGCAGGTGGCCTCGTCCTGGGCGATGGTATAGGCGCCCACGTCGTGCATTTCCCGCATGCCCGGGGCGCCGTCGTCGCCCATGCCGGTCATGATGACGCCCACGGCGTTTTTCCCGGCGTAGCGGGCGGCAGAGCGGAACAGCACGTCCACGCTCGGCCGGTGGCGGCGCACGAGGGGCCCGTCCTTGACTTCCACGTAATAGCGGGCGCCGCTACGCTTGAGCAGCATATGCCGGTTGCCCGGGGCAATGAGCGCCTGGCCGCGCAGGATGGTGTCCCCGTCCTTGGCCTCCTTGACCGTGATGCGGCAGATGCCGTCCAGGCGCTTGGCAAAGGCGGCGGTGAACTGTTCGGGCATGTGCTGGACAATGGCGATGCCCGGACAATCCTGGGGCATGGCTTCCAGGAATTCGCGCAAGGCCTCGGTGCCGCCAGTGGACGCTCCCACGGCCACCACCTTGTCCGTGGTCTCGAACATGGCCTTGCCTGTGGGACCGGGCAGCACCGCGTCGGCCGAAAGCTTGGGCTGGACCTTGAGCGGCGCCATGGGCAGAAGTTTTTGCATCTTGGCCCGGGCCGCAGCCTTGACCGCGTCCACTACCCGGATGCGCGACTCCTCCAGAAACTGCCTGGTGCCGAGCTTGGGCTTGAGGATGATGTCCACAGCCCCGTATTCCATGGCGCGCAAGGTGGTTTCCGAACCGGACTCGGTCAACGTCGAGCAGATGACCACCGGAATGGGATGCTGGGTCATGATCTTGCGCAAAAACGTCAGCCCGTCCATGCGCGGCATCTCGATATCCAGGGTGATAACGTCCGGGGCCTGGGTCTCCATTCGCTTGACCGCGGCATACGGGTCCGCCGCCGCACCGATGACCTCGATGTCGGAGTCCGAAGACAGGATATCCGTCAGGGTCTGACGCACCAGGGCCGAATCATCGACCACAAGGACCTTGATGGTATTTCTCACGAGAGACCTCAACCTCCGCGCTGGCAATGGCTACCTAGGTTTTTCTATAAACCGTGGGCGCATGCTGCCGCAAGGGCAAATCCATGCCGGTCAGGCTTTCGGAATGCCCGATGAACAAAAAGCCGCCCGTGCGTAACTGGGAACAAAACTTGCGCAAAAGCTGTTCCTGGGTCGCGCGGTCGAAATAGATCATGACGTTGCGGCAAAAAATGGTGTCCATGGGTTCGGGAAAAGCAAAGGCCTCCATGAAATTGAGACGCTGGAAGTCCACCATACGCCGCACTTCCGGGGACAGACGCACGAGCCGCTTTGTCCGGTCCTTGCTGCGCAGCAGGTAGCGGCGCTTCATATCCAAAGTCAGCTTGCTGACCCGATCCTCGGGATAGACGCCGTTGCGGGCCATGGACAACACCCGGGTGGAAATGTCCGTGGCCAGGATGGAGAAGCGAAACCCGGCGTTTTGGTTTGCGAACTCGGACAGGACAATGGCCAGGGTGTACGGTTCCTCCCCGGTGGAACAGCCGGCACTCCACAGATGAAAGGCCCGGGCCGTGCCGTACTGGTTGCGCCAGAGGGGCAAGGTTTCCTGGGTCAGGACCTCGAAATGTCGCGGTTCGCGAAAAAACTCCGTGGTATTGGTGGTAATGACATCAATCAGATGCACGAGTTCCTCAGCCAGTCCCTGTGGGCTGAACAGGTACTCGTAGTACTGGCGGTAACCGGGCATGCCCAAAATCCGCAGCCTTTTTTGCAACCTGGCCTCGACCATGACCTTTTTGGACGGCGGCAGCTTGATGCCGCATTCGGTATGCACGAATTCGCTCAGTCGCCTGAACTCCTTTTCGGTCATGGCGAGCAGGCCCGGGCGAGGGGGCATAGCGTTGGCTTCCGGCATGGGGCGTCAGGCCTCCGCGGTCTCGGCTCCGACTTCGGCCAAGCCGTGTCCGAGCCCGGTCAGTTCCTGGGTCGTAAACACCTTGCCTATTTCCAAAACGATGATGAACTGGTCCCCGGTTTTGCCCATGCCCCGAATGAATTCGGATTTGATCGGCGTACCCAGGCGGGGCGGCGGTTCTATCTGGGCGGTGTCCATCTCGTAGACTTCCTGGACCGAGTCGGCCAGGGCGCCAAGGACGGTATCCTCGCCCTCCAGGCAGACTTCCACGATGATGACGCAGGTACTCACCGTGGGTACGGTCTCGCCCAATCCGAACTTCATCTTGAGGTCCACCACGGGCACGGCCCTGCCGCGCAGATTGATGACCCCCCGGATGAAATCCGGCGTGCGTGGCACCCGGGTGATATTGACCAGCTCCAAGACTTCCCGCACCGAGACAATGTCCAGGGCAAAAAGCTCCCGGTCCAGAGTGAAGGTGAGGTATTGGTTGTCGTTTTGCGTCGCGGCCTCGGCCATACGCTCCTCCCGACAGCCCATGCACCCGGCTGTCCGGATCATCCGGTCCGTCAGACCGGCGGTTCCTGGTTAACTTTCCTGCTCGGCCACGCGGCGGGCCAAAGCGGGTACGTCCACAATCAGCGCCATGGTGCCGTCGCCCCGGATGGTGGCGCCGGAAAATTCCTCCACGTCCCGATACAGGGGCCCCAGGTTTTTGATCACGGTCTGGTACTCGCCGACCACCCGGTCCACGGCAATGCCGATGCGCGTCCCTTCCACCGTGACCACGACCACGGGTTCGATGGCCGGAGGCTGGCCTTCGATGGCAAAAACCTCCCGCAGCCACAGGCAGGGCACGATCTCGCCCCGCATGTTGACCAACCGGCGAGGGCTGTCCGCTTCCAGGCGCGGCAGCTCCACGCATTCTTCCACCAAGGCCAGGGGGACGACATAATATTCCGAGCCGACCTGGACCTGCAAGCCGTCGATGATGGCAAGCGTCAGGGGCAGACGCACGGCGATGGTCGTGCCCCGGCCGTGTTCGGAGTCGATGTCCACGCCGCCACGCAGGGCGTCGATGGCCCGTTTGACCACGTCCATGCCCACGCCTCGGCCGGAGATGTTGGTGACCTGGGCCGAGGTGGAAAAACCGGGCAGGAAAATGAGGTGCTGGAGCTCCTTGGCGGACAGTTCCACGCCCGGGGACACGAGCCCCCGGGACTCGGCCTTGGCCCTGATGGCCCCGGTATCAAGGCCGGCTCCGTCGTCGGACACGGCAATGATCACCTCGCCGCCGGCATGGGCCGCTTCCAGGCGGATGACGCCTTTTTCCGGTTTGCCGGCCGCCCGGCGGACCTCGGGGGATTCGATGCCGTGGTCGATGCTGTTGCGTAAAAGGTGAACCAGGGGGTCGCCCAGGCGTTCGATGACGGTCTTGTCGAGTTCGGTCTCCTCGCCGCTGGTGACGAGTTCGATCTCCTTGCCGAGTTCCGAAGCCAGATCGCGCACCAGACGGCGGAACTTGGCAAAGGTGGCGCCGATGGGCAGCATGCGGATGGACAAGGTGGAGTCGCGCAGGCTGTCGCTCAGCCGTTCCAAATGTTCGGCTAGGCCGCGCATGTGGGCATCGCCCCGCTCTTCCATGGCCTGCCGGATCTGGGCCTGGACAATGACGAGTTCGCCCACCAGATCGACCAGGGCGTCGAGTTTGTCCGCCGCCACCCGGATACTGCTGCTCGCGGCCTTGTCACCGCTGCGGTCCGCCGCCGGGGCCGGGGCGTGCAGGGGGGGCTGACGCAGATCATGCAAGGCTTTCTGCTCGACCAGGGCCGCATCCACCTTCGGGGGCTCGACCAGCCCTTCCTGGGTCAGGATGTCGCCCAGACGACGCTGGCTGGCCAGGGCGGCCTGGAGGTCATCGGAAGTGATGTCCCCCCGCTCCACCAGGATTTCTCCCAGGCGTTTGTGCACGGCCGCATCGGCCGACGCGCAGCCGTCGTCCAGCAGGTCAATGGTCAGATCGCATTCGTCCTCCACGAACAGGAACACATCGCTCAGTTCCTGGCGGCCGGAGGTCGTGCGGATGATGCAATCCCACCAGCACAGGCAGGCCTCGGGATCGAGTTCGGCCAGAGTGCCGATCCCTCCCACGTGGACGTACGGGACGCAAACTCCCAGATCGCCCAGATCGGCGAGCAGATGCAGTGGACTGTTGCCGGTGGCGAGCATCTCGGCCTGGGGTCGTATGC
>JAWRKJ010000185.1:0-3298 GCA_040307025.1 Desulfovibrionaceae bacterium
GTGCCGTCGTCGCTGTCGCCGGCCAGCCGGTAGAGCGCCTTCCCGTCCGAGGCGATCACGGCCCCGTCATGGTGACAAAGGCTTGTCGGCGCCATGCCTTGCCAGCGGGTCAGGGCGCCGCTTACCAGTTCCAGGGAAAAAACAGCCACAGCCATCACCACACCTCCGGGTTGACGGTGTTCCAGGGGGCCAAGGCCGCGCAGGCATCCGGGGAGACGCCCGTGGCCTTCCCGGTCCAGGGCGGCAGTTCGCCAAGGCCGTATCCGGGGTCCGTACCCAGGCCGGTCGCGGTTGAGGCAAGATCGGGCAAGACCGCGCCCAGGCCGGCCAAGGGTCCGGGCCAGGCCAGACCGGCGATGCGCGCGCCAGGCCAGGCGGCCCGACCCGTGGCGCAGGCGCCGTCGAGTCCATGGGCGCGCAGTCGTGTCCGGGACAGGGCGCAAGCGCCACGCCCCCGAAAGTCCTGGTGGGCCTGGCAGGCGAGCACCGGTTTGGGGGGTGCAAGCGCGGCCCGTCCCGCGCCCCCTTGGGCCAGACCGGCGACTGCGGCCTTGGCCAGGCCGGTGCCGGCGGTGAGACCGGTACGACCGGTCAGGGTGGGACAGGGCAGCACTTCGGCCAAGGTTGTAAGGCCGGCCCGGCCAGTCAGGTCCGGGCCGGGCAAGATGGTGTGTCCTTGCCCGGCGCCTCGGGCGGTGATCCGCAGCCAACTTGCGGGCAAGGTCGCGACGCCGGCCAGGCCCAGGGAGGCTGTCCCGTCGAGTTCGGGCAAGGGCAGGTCGAGGTTCTCGGCCGAGACCCGGGCGAAAAACGTGGCCACGCTTTGCCGGACCGCAAAAAACGTCTGGGCGGTCAGGGCATACTCCACCGTGGTGTAATAGGGCCGGTCGACAAGGGGGGGCATGGCCGTGACATCGGTGTTCGCACTGCCGCTGGTCCAGTCCAGGGCCACCCAGTTGCCGTCGTTTTCCCGGCGGTAGCTCAGCCAGGCATGGCCTTGCCGGTCGAGGCCCACCCGACCGAAGACCGTGACCAGCCGGTCGGCCGTGATGCCGGCCGCGAGCAGCAAGGCGTGGAGCAGAACGGCTCCGTCCTCGCAGTCGCCCGAGCCCCGGGCATAGGTGCCCAGGGCACAACTCCACAGGTCATCGCTGTCCGCCACATAGGTCAGGTTCTCGGTCACGGCCCCGAGCAGGATGCCGGCTAGGCCGTCGGCCCCGGCACTGGCCAGGGTCGCGCCCTGGGACAAGGCGGCCGCGATCAGGCCAAGATCGCTTCTGCCCTGGCACAGCAAGGCCACCACGGCCGGGGAGTCCAGACTGCCTTGTGTCGGATTCTCCAGACCGCAGGCCCAGCCCGTGACGGCGGGCGCACGCAGGGCGCAAGCGACGTTTCCCCGGCGGTTGAGGTCCGAAAGTCCGTACGGGGCCGGTAGCGGCCAGGCGCAGTCAGCCGTAGCGCCGCTCGTGGTAACAAGGTCGAACACAGAGAGTGCCGCCTGGCCTGTGGCGCCGGCCTGCCCCAGGAAAAAGAGCGGGGTCAGGACAAGATCCAGGCCCAGGGAAAAGGAGCCCACACCCGTGGCCTGGGGCATGGCCAGGCTCGGTTCGCCCCAGGCCGGCCGCCAGCCGGCTTGGGCACCCGTGACGGTCCCACGGGGCAGCGTGCAGGAACCGGCCGGCAGCGCCTCGCCCGTGGCCGCCGGAGCCGGGACCGGCAGGGACAAGCCGACCTCGGGCGTGGTGACGCCGCAAGAGCCGGTAGTCGCGGCCGCGAGGGTCAGGACGACAAGCCCCTCACCGGAAAGGCCTTCGTCCGGGGCGACTTCCAGGTCGAAAAGATATTCTTCAAGCGCCCGCATGCGGCCTCCTTGGGGATTCCTTCCGGCGCGACGGGTCCGGCACCAGGCGCCAGACGAGTCCGGCAAAGGGCGAGGGTCGATCGCGGTGTCCGGTCTGGCGGTCGGGGACGATCAGGGCGGTGAAGGCCTGGTCGGACGGTTCCGAACGAACCAGGGCGGTGCTGGGATTAGGCCGTTCCATAAAAGAGCAGCTCCGAAATGTTGTAACGGCCAAGGATGTCCGGCTTGAAGGCGGTGATGACGAGGCGATAGGCCAGATAGGCATGGTCGTTGGGGATATCCAGCCGGTCCGACAGGCTCACACCGCCATCCCACCAGTAGCTTTCCTCGTAGTCGAACGGGCTTTGCGTGGCCACGCGCATGCCGGTAAAGTTCGTCATGGAAAGCAGAACGGTCCAGTTGCTTTCGTCATTGGAAGCTTCCAGGGTAAAGGCGGTGGGATAGGCGCAGGGACCGGCGCCGCAGGGGCATTGGCTGCCGTTGAGCAGGCCGCTTGCGAACTGGAAGCCGGTGACCGTGACCGGGACCGTGAAGCGCACGCCCACGTATTCGGGGACGGCTGTCGCCGGTTCGGGGGCCCAGCAGCCGTTCTGGCCGTCGGCGCCACTGATATAGAAATTGCGCGCGTATTCCGGCTCCAGGGAGCTGGTGCTGGAATAGAAGACTTCGCCGTCAGTCTGCAAAAGGCTGTCTTCGGCGGTCGTGACATGGCCGAAAACGTCCTTGAAGGTGTGGACGAGCAGGGCGTCGCGGTAAAATGCCGGGGTCGTGGCATCCGCGCTGGTCGTCACCTGACCGCCGGCCAGGTTGTAGATGATGGTGCTTTTTCCCATGGGGCCTCCTAGAAGACGATGGACAGGGCTCCGTCGAGTTGGATGGTGCCGTCGATGGACACGGAGCCGGCCGGGGCCGAGCCCTGGTACCAGGTGATGCTTGATGCGGCGCCATCCGCGGCGTCCTGGGGCCAGGCCGTGGAGCCCGGGGTATCGGTGATGGCGCTTGCCGCCGGGATCAGGGTGGTCCAGACATCGACCGTTTCGAAAGAGCGGTTGATGCCGGCGGCCTCGACCCGAAGGCCCTTGATGACGGCCAGGGAGTAGGTGTCGTCGGCATCGCGCGCACGGTAAAACCGTCCGTAGCCGTAGTGGGACACCTTGAGATCGAAAGTGGTGTCATCGCCCGTGTCGGAGTGGATGATTTCCCGGGTGGGCAGGGCGCTGCCCGCAACGAGGCTGCCTTGGGTCAGGCCGCTTAAGGGCGTCTGGGACAGAATCACGCGGCTGCCGAAGGAATAGGGCGTGGCCCTGGTCTCGGAAAAGGCCCGGCCGCAGATGACCCGGATGCGGGCAGGAAATCCCGCGAAGCGGCAGAGCATGGACTGGGGGTAGATGTCGTCGGACATGGGCTTTTTCCTGCCTTTGACCTTGTCGGGGGGGG
>JAWRKJ010000186.1:0-14873 GCA_040307025.1 Desulfovibrionaceae bacterium
CTGGACCACCCCGACCGGCCGCACCGAGACTTGGTGCGTCGGGGTCATGGCCGGCAAAGGCGCGCCGGGCCCGGTCAAAGGACGTGGTGGCGTAGCAGTAGGCGCAGCCGAACAGGCAGGTGTCGTAAGCGCCGATGTCCCGGGACGGCGCGCAGCCGCAACGCGGCCGCTGATGCGGGTCCTTGGCGATGGGCAGAGGCCGGCCGATGTGACCGGCGATCCAGTCCGGGTCGATGCAGCGGCCCGGGGCGATGCCGGCCGTCTCGAAAATCTCGGGCTGGGAGCAGGTCCGCAGCACCATGCCCCGGCTCGCGGCCATGTCGCGCAAATCGGCCAGCAACCGGATGCGGTCGTCCGTGTCCTCGGGCAGCAGGCGGCAACCGGACGTTGCTGCCACGGCCAGCCGCTTGGCGATCTTGCGGTAGGGTTCAAGGAAGCTGACCGTTACCCGGTCGGTCAGGCCGGCCAGGCGCGCGGACAGGGTTTCGAAGGTCCGGCGATGCCAGTCCGGCGGCGTGGCCCCGGTCAGGACCAGGGGATCGTAGCGCCAGGTGACCCGGCCGGGCAGGGCTTCGGCCAGGGCGGCGAACGTTGCGACCGAGGTCTCGGGACGCGGACATTTGGGATCGAGAGCCGGCGGATTGTCCATGAGCGTGACGAGAAAAAACAGCTCGTGGCCCAGGGCCCGGATTTCGGGCAGATGCGGCAACAGCGGCCTGGGGTCCCGGGTCCAGAAGACGATGGCGTCCACGTCCCCGGCCGCCAAAGAAACCCGGCTGACCTGGGCGGCATTGAAGGGATTGACGACCTCGCAAAAACCCGCACGCAGCCGGTTGACAAACCAGCGGGCGTAAAAGGCCGGAATATCCGTGCGACGACTGGCGCTTACGATCACAGGTCCGGCGCTCTCCCCTCCCCGGCGGCCAGCACTGCGTCAAACGCCGCCTCCGGCAGCAGACTTCCGCCCGTGGCCCAGAGGATGTGGGTGGCGCTCCGTCCGGAAAGGGCCGGGAATCCGGCCTCCCGAACCATGGCCGGACCGGCCAGGGCAGCGGCGGCCGACGGTTCCAGACGCAGCCCGGCCCGGCGCCAGGCCAGGGCGGCGTAGCGGGCCATGGTCGCGTCGGCGACGGTACAACAGCCGTCCACGAGGTGCTCCATGAGCCGGCCCACGAACCGCGACGGCCGGGACACGGCCAGCCCGTCGGCCAGGGTGCGGCCGGACAGGCCGATGTCGGCCACGCTGCAATCCCCGTGGCGGCCGCTGGCCAGCCCGAGCAGCATGCACGGGGCCTCGGTCGGCTCCAGGAAAAAGGCCAGGGCCGCGTCGCCGAGCACCAGCCGGCAGCCCAGGGCGATGCCTCCGGGCGCCCCGCCGACGCCGCAAGGCAGATGCAGGCAAAGGGGCCGCTCGGGCGTAACCGCGATGCCGTGCGCGGCGAGCTGGGACGGCAACCGCAGGCCGGCCACGGCATAACCCAGGAAAAGATCCAGGGAATTTTCGTCGTCGATGAAGTGGATGGTCGGCGACAGGGCGGCCTGGGACCGGGCCACGGCGCAGGCGGCCGTGTAGTCGCCGGCGTGCTCGACAACGGTAGCCCCGAGTTCCCGGAGCTTGTCCTTTTTCCAGGTCTTGGCCTCGGCGGACATGTGGACCGTGACGGCAAAGCCGAGGGAACGACCGAGCAGGCCGACGGAGAGCCCGAGATTGCCCGTGGAGCCGACCGTCAGGCTGTGGCGGGCAAAGGCGGCCCGGGCCTGGGACTCGCCCAGGCGGCGGTAGTCGTCGTCCGGGCCGGTAAGCAGGCCCTCAGCCAGGGCCAGGCGCTCGGCCACGCTGAGCACGGCATAAAACCCGCCCCGGGCCTTGACCGAACCGGCCACGGGCAGGGCATGGTCGGCCTTGAGCAGGACGCTGTCGCCCTCGGGCAGGCCTTCCCGGACGAGCACGGCGGCAAGTTCCGGCACGGGCAGAAGTTCCGATTCGATCCGCCCGCCCGAGACCACCAATTCCGGGAAAAGATCGGCCAACAGGGGCGCGAAACGCTCCAGCCGGTTGGCGGCGGCCACAATGTCGGCCAGGGACACGTCCAGATTCTCCCGGACGGCCGCGATGGAGCGACGATCGGGATTTTTCCAGCAAAAGGCCCTGGCCGAGGCCAGGGCAGTGGCGATAGCGGTGTCCATCCCTTTCCTATAGCCCAATCCCGGCCCGACGCAAAGCCTGCCAAGGCTCGACAGCCGCCCCCCCCGACGCACGCAAAAAAAAAGGGAGCGGCCCGCGGACCGCTCCCCTAGACGATCAGAAAGAGATGGAACTAGGCGAAGGCCTTCTCGAAAGGCGGCACGACCTGCTTTTTGCGGGACAGCACGCCGTCGAGCCAGACGGAGTCGCCACCGACCTTCACGCCGAAGGCCTTTTCCACGACGGCCGGATCGTCGGAGACGATCAGCATCTCGGAGCCTTCCTTCATGATGTCGGTGAGGAGCAGGAACACGCTGTGACGGCCTTCGGCCTTGACCTTCTTGCACTCGGCCAGCAGGTCGGCCTTGACCGGATCGAGGATGGACAGGTCGACCACTTCGAGCTGGCCGATGCCGACCTTCTTGCCGGACATGTCGAAGTCCTTGTAGTCGCGGAACACCAGATCACGGATCGGGGTGCCGGCCACGGAGGACTTCACCTTGAACATCTCGACACCAAGGGCCATGTAGTCGGACACGCCGGCGATTTTGGCCAGGGCCTCGACCGCGACCTTGTCGTCCGGGGTGCAGGTCGGGGACTTGAACATGACGGTGTCGGACAGGATGGCGCACAGCATGATGCCGGCGATGGGCTTGGAAATCTCGACCTTGGCGCAGTCGTACATCATCTTGACCACGGTGCAGGAGCAGCCGACCGGCTTGACCAGGATGTCCAGGGGAGCCGACGTGGTCACATCGCCGAGCTTATGGTGGTCGTAGATACCGATGACCTCGCCCTTGGCCAGATTGTCCGGGGCCTGGGCCAGATCCGAATGGTCGACCAGGATGATCTTGTTGTCGGTGGCGTCGGTAACGATCTCCGGAGCGGCCACGCCGAACTTCTCAAGCACGAAGGCGCTCTCGGGGGGGAGCTTGCCCTGGGCGGCGGGCTTGGCATCCAGGCCCTTGGCCTTGTTCATCAAATCAGCCACGGCAATGGCGGCGGCGATGGAATCGGTATCCGGATTTTTGTGACCTACCACGTACAAAGCCATAGTCATATCCTCCTGGTGTTGTTTCCAAAACCCTGACGGGTCGGCATTCCGCGTAAAATCTTGTGAAGAATATCCCAAAAGGTGGACCTTGCCAAGACAAATTCCCGGCCCGGTGGGTCGGTTGGTCACAGTCCTCGGGAGGTCAGTTGAAATATTCCAAAACAAAACAATAGGATAAAGACGATTGCCGGGCGCCGGCCCGCATGATGCGTTCCGGCGTGTCAAACAAACTCCGGCCGACCGCCCGCGCGGTCGGGACCGGCACCGGACTACGGAACCAGTCCCCGACTTGGGGTCGGCCACAGGGCGGCATCGCTCCCAGGCGAAAAAAAGGTACTATTCGCCGGATCCGGCGGATTGTGTCCCGGCGTCCGCAGCGACCTCTTGCCTGCAGGCTTCGGCCAACCGCTGACAGCGCAGGCTGCGCAGCTTTTCGCCCGAGGCCGGACCGCGCATGCGCTGGCGGCCAGGCAGACGCACCGACAGCATGAGCTTCAAATCCTTGCGCACCAAGGGTGCGATATCCTGGCCGCTGTCAGCACGTACCACGGCGAAAAGCGCTTCCACCAGTTCATGCTTGTGCAGCCAGGTGAGCAGATCCACCCGGGTACCGGCCCGCAATTCGCCATACCGGGCCGCCTTCATGTGCCACTGGGCCGCGGCCACGCCGGCCTCGCGCACGCGGTTAGGCAGCTTGAGGCGCCGGCCGAGTTCCTCGGCCACGGCCACGCCGGCCACGTCGTGGCCGTGATGGCGCGGCCAATCGCTTTCCGGCGTCACGGTCTTGCCCAGGTCGTGGCACACCCCCATCCAGCCGGCCAGGGGCTCGCCGGCCAGGAGATCGACCATATCCAACATATGGTCGAATACGCTTCCCTGGTGGTAGGGCGCGGGACCGGCCGGGACATGGCGCATGGATTCGACCTCGGGCAGCCAGGGGAGCAGGCAGTCGGTTTCGGCCAGGAGCCTGAAAAAACGCGATGGTTTGGCCACGGCCAGGGCCTTGCGTACTTCCTGGGCCACCCGCTCGGCGAAAATGTCACCCAGAACGCCCGACACGGCCACAGCCCGCATCTGGGCGACGAGTTCCGGGTGGGGCGTGAAATCGGGCAGGGTGGCCGCGAACCGGGCCGCCCGGTAAACCCGGAGCGGATCGTCGAACATGGCCGTCTCGCCGCAGGGACGCAGCACCCGGTTTTTCAGGTCCTCGATGGCCTTGGGATGGAAATGCAGCCGGCCGGCGATCTGGCGCGAATCGCCCATGGCAATGGCATTTATGGTGAGATCCCGGGCCAGCAGGTCCTCGTCGACCCCGTCGCCGCGCGGCCAGGCGTACTGGGCCTGGCCCAGCATGAAAACCGGAAAGGTCTTGCCGACTTGCCGTGCTCTTCGGTATCGTCTCACGAACGCTTCCGGCGTTGCATCGACGATGAGGTAATCCTGGTCCACAACCGGCCGGCCCAAGAGCAGATCTCGGACCGCGCCGCCGACTAAATAGCGTTTCATGTATGGCTCCGGGGCGGACATTGGCCCAACTGTTTTGAAAAATCCAGGGGAATCGCGCTCCCTGCCACCGCTTCCCTTCCGGGAAGGCGGTATCTGGTTGCGTGTGGACGGCCAGCCCGACCTGGGCGCGCCCGTGTCCCTGGCCGCCCTCTCCGCCACGCATCCACTGTGGGCCGCCGACCTCAAACGGCTTGCCCCCTGGCGGGAAGTCCGCCTCGGCCCGGAAGCCGGCCCCTGGGCCGGAACTTGGCTTACGGCCCAAGGCGCGGCCGGACAGGTTGCCGTCCCCATATGTGTGGTTGGGGAATGCGATTCAAGCCTGGATGCCGCCTGGGCCCTGGCCGAAACAGGCGCCCTCCCCCTGTTCGCGTCGGTCGTGGCCGTGACCCAGCGTCAGGGACGGGGCCAGATGCGCCGCGCCTGGTCATCGCCCCCGGGCAATCTGTACGCTGCCCTGGCCTGGCCCACCCACCCGGGAGACCTCGGCGCCATGGCCCCGGTCTTGGTGGGCGCCTGCCTGGCCGAGGGGCTCGCCGCCCTGGGCTATCCAAGCCTCGTCAAATGGCCCAACGACCTGCTGTTGCACGGAGCCAAGGTCGCAGGCATTCTTCTTGAGGAACGCGCCGGCCGCACACTGGCCGGCATTGGCATCAATGTCGTGGCCGCCCCGGACCCGGCGGCTTTGCGCCGCGACCATGCCGCCCCGGCCACCACCCTGGCCGCTTGCTGCGCACCGCCCGGCTTGATCACGCTCTGGGCCGGCCTTGTGCAGTCCGTGCAAACCTGCTATCGGCAGTGCGTTACGGCATCGGGCTCCGGGAAACACTCCCCCCTGGTCGTGCGCCGCTTGGCCTGGCTTGGTCGGGAAGTGCTTGTCCGCGAGAACGAAACGGACGCATTTCGGGCATGGATCGTTGGACTGGCCGAAGACGGGGGACTTCGGTTACGTCGTGCCGATGGTGCCCATGGAATGGAATTGACGCTGCACAGCGGGAGCATATCCCTTCTTTGATGCCGCCCCCCGCCGGAATGTCACACGAACAGAGATGGTCGCCCCTTGGGTGTAGAGGACAGCATGATCGCCAAGACGTTTCTCGAAGTGCTTTCCGAGGTCGAAGGAAAGAAGATTCTTGTTGCCAACCGTGGTATTTCCGCCCGCCGGGTCCTGCGTTCCATTCGCGAGCGCCTGCGCGCCATACCGGTATTGACCGTAACCGACGTAGACATGACTTCCCCGGCTACGGCCGGCGCCCACGAGCTTATCACCCTGGGACCCGACCCGCGCGCCTATCTCGATATCGACACCGTCATTAAAAAAGCGAAAGCCCGCGGCGTCGTCGCCATTCATCCCGGCTGGGGCTTCGCTTCCGAGGACTCCGAATTTCCCCGCAAGTGCGCCGAAGCCGGCGTCATTTTCATCGGCTCCTCGGCCGAGGCCATGAAAAGCCTCGGCAACAAGGTCGAGGTGCGCAAGCTGGCCCAGGGCCTCGGCATCCCGGTGGTGCCCGGCTCCCTGGGCGCGGTCACCATCCCCGAGGCCCGGGAGATCGCCCGCAAAATCGGTTTCCCCATCATGCTCAAGGCCGAAGGCGGCGGCGGCGGCCGGGGCATCTACGAAATTTATTCCGAGGCCCAGCTCGAAACCGCCTTTTCCAAGGCTTCGGCCATGGCCCAGGCCTCGTTCGGCAACCACCGCCTGTTCGTGGAAAAATTGCTCACCAACGTGCGCCACATCGAAATCCAGGTGGCGGCCGACATGCACGGCAACGTGTTCGCCTTTGACGAACGCGACTGCTCGGTCCAGCGCAACCACCAGAAACTCGTCGAGATCACGCCCTCGCCCTGGCACGGCATGACCGAGGAGCTGCGCCAGAGCCTCAAGGACTACGCCGAACGCCTCGTGCGCGAGACCGGCTACTATTCCCTGGCCACCGTGGAATTTCTGGTGGACGAAAACAGCCAGCCCTACCTCATCGAGGTCAACACCCGGCTCCAGGTCGAGCACGGCATCACCGAATGCCGCTACGGCGTGGATCTGGTGGAAGAGCAGATCAACATCGCCTTCGGCGGCAAGCTGCGCTTCAACTGCGCCGACACGCGGCCGTTTCTCTCCGCCATGCAGCTGCGCATCAACTGCGAGGACCCCAAGCAGAACTTCGCGCCCAACGCCGGCCTCATCACCCGCTACCTGTCGCCGGGCGGCCAGGGCATCCGCCTCGATTCCTGCCTGACGGCCGGCTACGAATATCCGACCCAGTACGACTCGGCCGGCGCCCTGCTCATCGCCTACGGCCGCAGCTGGCCCAAGGTCGTGTCCGTCATGGAGCGGGCGCTGCGCGAGTACATCATCGGCGGGCTCAAGACCACCATCCCCTTCCACCGCCAGATTCTGCGCCATCCGGACTTTCTCAAGGGCAACTTCAACACGGATTTCATCGCCCAAAACCCGTATCTGCTCAACTATCTGGACGAAGAACCCGAGGCCCTGCGCCTGTCCTGGCTCGTGGCCGACATCTCGGCCCGGGGCTACAACCCCCACGTCATGCTCGGCAAGTACCGGGGCCGCGAGGACTACCGCCTGGGCCGCTTCAAGCCCCACATGCCCGACGTCGACCTGCGTAAGCACGAAAGCCCCTATCCGCGCGGCGACCGCAAGGCCATCCTCGACATGGTGCGCGACTCGGGCAAGGTCCACTTTGTCGACACGACCACCCGGGACATCACCCAGTCCAACAGCGGCAACCGCTTCCGGCTGGCCGAGGACGCCCTCATCGGACCCTACCTCGACAGCTGCGGCTTCTTCTCCCTGGAAAACGGCGGCGGCGCCCACTTCCACGTGGCCATGATGGCCAACATGACCTACCCGTTTTCCGAGGCGGCCGAGTGGAACCGTTTCGCGCCGAAGACCCTCAAGCAGCTGCTCATCCGCTCGACCAACGTGCTCGGCTACAAGCCCCAGCCGCGAAACCTCATGCGGCTCACGGGCGAGATGATCTGCGAACACTACGATGTGGTGCGCTGCTTCGACTTTTTAAACCACATCGACAATATGTATCCCTTCGCCGAGGTGGCCCTCAACACCCCGGGTGTCATCTTCCAGCCCTCCCTGTCCATGTCCTTTGCCAAGGGCTTTGACGTGCCCCATTACATGGGCGTGCTCGAAGCCATCCTGGACCAGGCGGCCAAGGCCGGCGGCATGACCCGCAAGGAAGCCGAGAAAAGCATCATCCTGGCCCTCAAGGACATGGCCGGCGTGTGCCCGCCCCGCTTCGTCAAGGAGTTGATCACCACCATCCGCAAGGCCTACCCGGATCTGGTCCTCGACTACCACCGCCACTACACCGACGGGCTGTTCGTGCCGGCGGTGGGCGCGGCGGCCGAGGCCGGTTGCCACATCGTGGACGTGGCCCTGGGCGCGAGCGTGCGCTGGTACGGCCAGGGCGAGGTGCTCTCCACCGCCGCCTACATCGAGGAGGACCTCGGTGTGCCGGTTTCCTTGACCGCGGCCGACAAGGAGATGATCCGCACCACCAATTTCGTGCTCAAGCAGATCATGCCCTACTACGACCGCTACACCGCGCCGTACTTCCAGGGCATCGACTACGACGTCGTGCAGCACGCCATGCCCGGCGGCGCCACCTCCTCGTCCCAGGAAGGCGCCATGAAGCAGGGCTACATCCACCTGCTGCCCTACATGCTCAAATTCCTGGCCGGCACCCGCAAGATCGTGCGCTACCACGACGTGACCCCGGGCTCCCAGATCACCTGGAACACGTCGTTTTTGGCGGTGACCGCCGCCTTCAAAGCCGGCGGCGAACGGGCCGTCAAGGACATGCTGGAAGTCCTCGACGCCGTGGCCGAGACCCCCGAAGAGAAGCTCACCCAGGCCGCCAAGCACGACCGGTTGCAGCTGTACGCCAACTGCAACGATGCCTTTCGCAACCTGCTGCTCGGCAAGTTCGGCCGGTTGCCTCTGGGCTTCCCGCCGGATTGGGTTTATGAGAGCGCCTTTGGCGCCGAGTGGAAGCACGCCATTGCCACCCGTACCGAGGAATCTCCCCTGGACGCCTTGGGCGAGGTGGACATGGAAGCCGAAATGGCCTCCCTCACCAAGCAGATCGGCCGCGAACCCACCAACGAGGAATTCGTTCTGTACCTCAACCACCCGGGCGATGCCCTGAAAACCATCGAATTCCGCAAGAAATTCGGTGATCCCAACCATCTGCCCCTGGATGTCTGGTTCGAGGGCCTGGAGCCGGGCGAGGAACTCACCTTCTCTGACAGTCTGGGCAAGCCGCACCATCTGTCGATCCTCGACATCTCCCGTCCCGACGCCTCTGGTGCGGCCACGGTGCGCTACGTTCTGGATTCCGAAATTCTCACCTGCCAAGTGGCGGTGGCCGCTCCCCAGGGGGGCACCGCGCCCAAGGTGGAAATGGCCGATCCGGGCAACCCCTACCATGTGGGCGCCCCGGTTTCCGGCGACATGTGGATCATGCAGGTCAGCCCCAACGACTATATCAAGGCCGGCGAGGAACTGTTCAACATCTCGGTTATGAAACAGGAAAAGTCCGTGGTTGCCCCCATGGACGCCGTGGTCAAGCGGGTGCTCAAAAGCGCCGATTACGCCACGGACCGCAAGATGACGCCGGTCAAGGAAGGGGAACTGCTGGTCGAACTGGGCCCGGTCACCCGGGACTGTCCGGCTTGTCGGCAGCCAATACCTGATGATCATTACAAATATTGTCCCCATTGCGGACAGGCCGTGTAAATTTAACCACGAACATGTTACCGCTGGGTGGCCCGAGACGCGCAGCCCATCGAGCCCGGAAGAGACAAGGAGGGGAGAATGACCAAGAACCAAGCCAGCGACATGCCGCGCCAGGACGAGGCATCGTCCGCCAAGGCAACGGCGGCCGCCGACAATAAGACCGCGAAACTGATTCTGACGGGAGCCGATATCGTCGCCATCGGCGAGGATGCGGAAATCCTCGTCGGCGGCAAAAACTACAATACGGCGCTGATCAGCCAGATCCAGGGCATCCGTGCCCCCCAGTTCAGGGCCGTATCCTCCGCGGCCTTCCACCGGGTACTTGATGAAACGAAACTCAACGCGGCCCTGATCCGGGAAGTGGTCGAGGACGGCTACCGCCGGGTCAATTGGAACGACGAGGAAGTCAACAGCGATCCCGAGTTCGTCAAAAACCTCGTGCGCAAGTTGGCCGACCAGGTCCGGTCCCGCAATGCCGAGACCGCGGGCAACGCCATCAAACTGCGCACCTTTATCAATAACGTGGTCGAGGGCTTCGCCACCTCCCCCGAAGGCATCGACCAGTTGCGCAAGCGTTCCGTCCTGGTCCAGGTCGGCATCCTGTCCGTGGACATGCCGGCCGGGGTCCGCGAAGCCGTGTCCAACGCCTACAACGACATCTGTCGCGAGGCGGGCCTGGAAGACGTGCCCGTGGCCGTGCGCTCCTCGGCCGCCGGCGAGGACAGCCGCAAAAAGGCCTTTGCCGGCCTCCAGGACACCTACCTCAATATCGTCGGCGCAAGCCAGGCCGTGCGGGCCTACCAGTGGGACTGCGCCTCGGCCTATAACCTGCGCTCCATGACCTACCGCCGCGAGGCCATTCTCGACGCCGTGGCCCTGGCCGAACGCACCGGCGACAATTCCATCGCCGACGCGGCCAAGCAGGAATGGGCCATCGAGAACACCTCGCTGTCCGTGTGCATCATGCGCATGATCAATCCGGTCATCTCCGGCACCGCCTTTGCCGCAGACACGGCCACCGGTTGCCGGGGCACCACGAGAAACGACCTCGTGTCCATCGACGCCAGCTACGGCCTGGGCGAGGCCGTGGTCGGCGGCATGGTCACCCCGGACAAGCTCTTCGTGTTCCAGCGCGACGACGGCACCGAAGTCGTCATCCGCAACATGGGCTACAAGGATAAAAAGATCATCTACGACGACAAGCACGGCGGCACCACCCTGGTCAAGGTGCCCGACGAGCAAGCTTACCGCTGGGCCCTGTCCATGGCCCAGGCCGAGGAAGTCGCCCGGGGCGTGCGCGCCATCAGCGTGGCCTACGGCGGCATCATCATGGATACCGAGTTCTGCATCGACCAGTCCGACCGCCTGTGGTTCGTCCAGGCCCGGCCGGAAACCCGTTGGAACGAGGAATTCGAACTCCACCCGCACACCATCTTCATGCGCCGCATGGAGGTGGACAAAAAAGCCCTGGACGGGGCCGAGGTCATCCTCGAAGGCAACGGCGCCTCACGCGGCGCGGGCCAGGGCATGGTGCGCTTTTTGCGTTCGGCCCTGGAGCTCAACAAGATCCAGAAGGGCGACATCCTGGCCGCCGACCGCACCGACCCGGACATGGTTCCGGGCATGCGCATCGCCTCGGCCATCTTGGCCGATGCCGGCGGCGACACCAGCCACGCCGCCATCACCTCCCGGGAACTGGGCATCCCGGCCGTCATCGGCATCCAGCGCGCCGAGACCCTCCGCTCTTTGGACGGCCAGCTCGTCACCGTGGACGGCTCCGCCGGCCGGGTCTACCGGGGCGTTCTGCCCCTGGTCGAAGTCGGCGGCGAAATGGATCTGGCCAAACTCCCCGCCACCAAGACCAAGGTCGGCCTGATCCTGGCCGACGTGGGCCAGGCGCTGTTCCTGTCGCGCCTGCGCACGGTGGACGATTTCGAAGTGGGCTTGCTGCGCGCCGAATTCATGCTCGGCAACATCGGCGTCCACCCCCAGGCCCTCGAAGCCTATGACAACGGCACCCTGCCCAAGCTCGTCGAGGCCAAGGTCAAGGAACTCGACGCCAAGCTCGACAAGATCGTGCGCGAACAGCTGGCCGCCGGGTTCATCAACGTCCAGATCAAGCTGCGCAACTACGTCGGCCTCATCACCGGCCTGACCGCCGAACTCGACGCCCTGGCCGACCATGCCGGCGCCCGGGGGACCGACGAGGTCATGGCCGTGCACCGCCGCATCCGCGAGCTGGACAAAAAGCTCGACCATCACCTGGAACTGGCCACGCGGCGGCTGGACATGCTCAAGACCTCGGCCGACCTTGTCACCCACGTGGCCATTATTCTCGGCGTCTGGGACGAGCTGCAGACCCGGCCCACCGATCCCGACGCCATCAAGAGCCACTTCGAGATCAAGGCGCACATCGAGGAACGGGTGGCGGCCGTGGCCGACGACCCGATCATCAAGGACACCCTGGCCAAGATCAAGGCCATGCGCCAGGAAGTGGCCCGTCAGGTGGGTATCAAGACCCAGATCGAGGACCTCAACGCCCTGACCGACAAGATCCGCAAGCAGCTCTTTTCCCGCGGCTTCCGCAGCGGCAAGGAGCTCTATGTCCAGACCCTGTCCCAGGGCCTCGGGCTTTTCGCCATGGCTTTCCACGGCAAGGCCATCCTCTACCGGACCACGGACTTCAAGTCGAACGAGTACCGCAACCTCCTCGGAGGCAACCTCTTCGAGACCCTCGAAGACAACCCCATGCTCGGTTACCGGGGCGTGTCCCGCAACATCCACGACTGGGAAATCGAGTCCTTCAAGCTCGCCCGGGGCATTTTCGGCGGCAAGAATCTCCACATCATGCTGCCCTTCGTGCGCACCGTCGAGGAAGCCACGGCCATGAAGCGCTACCTCGAACAGGTGCACAAGCTCCACTCCGGCGACGAAGGCCTCAAGATCTTCATCATGTCGGAGATTCCGAGCAACGCCATCCTGGCCAAGCAGTTCATCCAGGATTTCGACGGCTTCTCCATCGGCTCCAACGACATGACCCAGATGGTGCTCGGCACGGACCGCGACAATCCGGCCCTGCGCCACATCTATGACGAGGAAGATCCGGCCGTGGTCTGGGCCCTGCTCGTGACCATCTTCGCCGGCCAGAAATACGGCAAGAAGGTGGGCTTCTGCGGCCAGGGCGTGTCCAACAGCCTCATCCTGCGAGGCCTGGTCGCCATCGCCGGCATCGTCTGCGCCTCGGTCGTGCCCGACACCTACTACCGGACCAAGTTCGACCTGGCCCACGTCGAGTCCGAACACATCCCGGCGAGCAAGCTCGGCGAATGGCTGGCCGAACAGCACCTCGAACGCCTCAAGACCATACTCGCGGCCAACAAGTACGAGCACATCGTCAAGAAGTACGACACCGCCGCCGATATCAAGGACTGGTACGACGGCGAGCTCGTGCGGCTGTCCGAACAGCTCCGGGAGAACCTGGAAACGCCCAAGGCCAACTTCTACCGCCAGGAAATGGAAACCTTCCGGCGGCTCCTCCACAAGCCCGTGCTCTACGCGAGCTGGGATTGGCCGAGCACGGTCTTCGACGCACTGCGCCAGGCCGGCTTCGACAATTACGAGGAGCAGGAAAAGGCCCTGGCCGTGCAGCGGGCCAAAAAGTGGTAACAGCCTCGGACTTCAGGCCTTAACACGTCTCTGCGGGCCAGGAGGGGAATGCCCCTCCTGGCCTTTTTCATACCGGGTCACTTCCCGCCCTCCCCTCCGTGTGGCTGCCGGCTTCCGGTGCGCCCTTCCCTGCAGCACGCTCCCGACCCCTGGCGGGAAGGACTTTTTTGATCTAAAAGCGCCCATGTCACACGACACGACCGCCGGCCCCCCCGGCGGGCAAAGGAGGACGCCTTGGGACTGTTAGCCGCCAGCGGCGGATTCACGCGATACCGGATCGTCGGCGAGGTGCCGCGCCAGACCTTGCAAGAGGCCCCGGAGCGACTCAAAAAATACGCCTTCAACGACATCGACCACTCGACCGAGGAGCGCTCGTTTGGCTGGGTGGCCTTCGAGGACTACCTGGACACCGAATGGCACGGCGCGCCCCCGGAAAAAGGCCATTACCTGGCCTTCTCCCTGCGCCTGGACACCCGGCGCATCTCGCCGGCCGTGTTCAAAAAACATGTGCGTCTGGCCATCGACGCGGAAAAGGACTCCATGAAGGAAACCGGCAAGGCCTTCATCTCCAAGGACCGCAAAAAAGAGATCGCCGAGCGGGTCAAGCTTTCGCTCATGGCCCGGGCCCTGCCGATTCCGGCCGTGTTCGAGGCGGTCTGGAACACCATCGACCAGGTCATCTGGCTGTGCTCCACCAATTCCAAGGTCCAGACCCTGTTCGAGGACCTCTTCACCATGACCTTCGAGCTGCACCTGGAGCCCCAGACCCCGGCCTACCTGGCCGAACGTCTCATCGGCACCGAACGCGCGACGGCCATCGAACAACTCGAACCCAGCCATTTCGCGGGGTAAGGCGGGAAGTCCGGGGCCCTGCCCCGGGCCCTGCCGGGTGGATCATCCCCCCGGACCCCGGCAACGGATGCCCTGGGCCAAAATGAGACCTTCCAGACACACATGATCGCGACCAACGAGACAAGGCGAGGCACGGATATGGACCCTACCCTGGCGGATGCCAAAAACCCGGTGCTCGGACAGGACTTCCTGACCTGGCTGTGGTTTAAAAGTGAAAAAAGCGGCTGGTTGTTCACGCTCCCGGGCGGCGGCGAAGTCAACGTCTATCTGGAGCAGAAAATCTCCGTGCGCGGCGGCGAAGGCGACGATGCCGAAACGGCCACGGTCAGCGGCCCCCATGCCCAGTTCGCCGAGGCGCGCCTGGGGGTCAAAAGCGGCAAGCGCGTGGACAGGGCGCTGATCCGCTTCGAACAGGACGGCGAGACCTGGACCGTCACGGTCAAGGCCGACGATTTCAGCCTCAATACCCTGCGCACGCCCAAGATCGACACCCGGTCCGAGGAAGGCGAGGACCCGGATGCCAAGGTGCTGGAAAAGCTGTTCCTCATCGAAAAATGCGCCGGCTTTTTCGACGCTCTCTACGCCCAGTTCCTGCACACGCGCCTGAGCCAAGGCTGGACCGGCGAACTCTCCGACTTCGCCGACTGGCTGCGCGAAGGCGTCTAGGAGAGGGGGCAGGGGGAAGCGCCTCCGGCGGCCAGAAGGGGCCAAAGGCCCCTCCTGGACCACCCCACCCGGAAAGCCATTCCTTTCCCTCAGGGAAGTTGATCGGCATCCCGTCACGAAAACCTTGAAAAGTTTTTGGAGAAAGGAGGGGTGTGGGGAGGGAACCCCCTTTT
>JAWRKJ010000187.1:0-23126 GCA_040307025.1 Desulfovibrionaceae bacterium
CGGTCCGGTCCGGGAAAGGCCGGCGCACTCCAGTGGGAAGCTTCGCCGTCACGGATGACACCGGTTTCAAAGCCGTTGGCGAAGTAGACGGTGTCGCCCACGGCCGCGAAGCTGATCCTGGCCCCGGCCGTCAGGCCCTGGCGCAGGATACGGACCTCGCCCTGGACCGGGATCTGGCACAGGCCGTCTTCCCGGCCGCCATAGAGGCCGGCGCCGTGGCTGAACAGGGAATGAAAGCCCTGGTCCAGCAGCCGGGCAAACCCGGGTCGGCAACGCAGCCGGCCCTCGACCACGTCGACGTTGACGGCCTCGGCGAGCTGGTAACGGCCCGAGGCGGGGTCCATGCGGCAGCTGTTGGGCGTCGGCCCCTGGCCCAGGCCCAGGCAATGGTGCCAGCGGCACACCGCGCTCATGGCCAGTCCTCCTCGAAGAAGCTTGGGCACGGGATGTCCACGGGTTCCTCCTGAACCGGTCCAAAGCGCACGAGCAGTTCGACCAGGGCGGCGTCGAAGCGGCGGCCGTAGGCCGTGGTCTGGACCTTGCGTTCGGCCGCACCTTCTTCCAGGCGTTCGAAGAGATCCCGACAGGCGAAGTTGACGAGCAGCGGCGCAACCAGGTCCGGCGGCAGGCAAAGCGGCTTGTCCGCGGACCCGGCCAGGGGCTGGGGCAACCGGAAGTAGCCGACTTCCAGGGAACAAGCCGCCTCGGGCGCGGGCTGGAGGTAAAGCCGTCCGCCGGCCGGGGCCACGCAGCGGATGCGCCCCCGGGCCTGCCTCCGGGCTGTGCGGATGCGCAGGGCGGCCAGTCCCGGCAGGAGCCGGAGCCTTTGCCTGCCGGGCAGGAGGAAGGCATGGGTCGGCCCGTGCTGCCAGTCGGCGGGCAGGACGGCAAAGGGCTGTCCCGGGGCCAGTTCCAGGATCGCCTCGGTGGCCAGCTCGGGCAGCCGGCTGGCTCCGGCCACGCAGAGCAAGCCCCGGTCCAGGCAGCGGACGATGTCGGTTTCGGCCACGCCCGGATCGGCCACGATGGCGGCCACTTCGGCCACGAGCCGGGCCAGGGTGTCGGGCACGGCGGCCCGCAGCCCCACCGCGTCGGTCCGGGGCAGGGTGACATCCGAGAAAGCCATGGGCCTTCCTCCAGGGGTTGGCGGTTAATCCAGGGTCAAGAAGCAGGGCGAGCAGCGGCCGTCGGTGCCGGCCACGGCAAAGGCCACGCCGGCCACGGGCTGGTCCACGTCCAGGGTGGCGTTCATGGCGCCGAGGGAGCCGGCCGTGGCTGCGGGCACGAGCATGGAGCCCACGGCCGGGGTGCCTGAGGCGCGGCAGCAGGACACGCCACCGGTCTGGGCGAAGTAGTAGTGTCCGGCCGGCACGTCGCAGGGGGTCACGCCGGCGGGCAGGTTTTCCTCGGTGGCGGAGGTGGTGACTCCGCACCAGGGCGAGGGCACGAGGGAGACTTTGGAGGCGGTGGTGAGCGCCGCGCGCAAGGCCTCGGCCAGGGTGACGACGACCGTGCCGCCGGCAGCGCAGGCCGTGTTGGAGAGAATGCGGTACTGCCGGCCCGAGCCGTCGGTTTCGGCCACCTGGAGAAAGCCGTCCTCGTAGGCGTTTTCGGCCACGGCCGTGGCACCGACGGTCACGGACAGCACCCGGTCGCCCACGGCGGCGGCCGTGGCGGCCCGGTTGAGATGGTTGGCCACGCCGCCCGGGGCCAATCCCATGGACCCGGAGGCCAGGGCGGCGGAACCGGCCTTGGCATAGCGGAACTTGCGTCCGTCGGCGGTGATGCGCAGGGCGCCGATGGCCTCGCGTTTGGCCGGCGAGGTCTCGGAAACATCCTGGGTGAAGCTCAGTTTCATGGGCTGGGCCATATGGATTCCTCCTTTCTTTCAGTCCGATGCTCAGGGGGTCCGTGGGGGAATGATTTCCCCCGGACCCCGGAGGCATCTTTTCTTCTCTTTTCCCTACGACAGGTTGGAATGGCAGGCGTGGGCCCGGCGGTTGGAGCACACGAGGTTGCCGTGCCAGAGGATTTTCATGGACCGGCCGGCCGGTCCGGCCAGTTCGACCCAGGGCTGGCGGGCGAAAAAGCCGTTCTGGTGGATGGCGAAGCCGAGGAAGCGGGTGTTGAGGGCGAAGCAGTGTCCGGCCGGGCAGTAGTCGTCGGCGGCCAGGACCATGCCTTCGTAGACGAGGTGGGTGAAGCCGGCGTTGACCGCGCCGTCGTCGGTGACGAAGCGCTGCTGGGCCTGCAAGGCCTTGGAGACGACGTTGTAGAGGGACTCGGTGGTAATGGCCACATTGGGCTTGCCGTCGCGGCCGTCGGACACCTTGGCGGCGGTGCGCAGGGCCAGAAGGATGTCGAGGCTCATGGGCGCGGCGTCGCTGTTGGTCTTGCCCTCCCAGGGCAGGGTGCCGTCGGCGGCCACGAGGTCGTTTTCGGCGATGCCGCCGTAGGGGGTGTCGGCGTCTTCGGAGGTGAGCGCCCGCAGGCCGGTCAGGGTAGGGGCTTCGTCCCCGGCGGCCGAGTACAGGGTGGACGCCAGCCAGTTGGCGCAGGTGCGCTGGGCGGTCTCGATCTTCTGGGTGACGAACTGGACCGCGGCATAGTCGCCGGCGGCCTCGATCTCGTCGGTCAGGTAGACCGTGGCATTGCCGTAGGCGTGCTTCCAGTTGAAGGTGGCGGCGTTGATGCTGACCCGGTCATCCGAGGACAGGGCATCGGACCGGGTGAAAAAGCCGCCCTCGGCGTCGGAGTAATTGAGGGGGATGCGTATTTTTTCACCTCCGGCCGGCCGTTCCAGGATGCCTCCCTGGCGGTTCATGAGCAGGTCGAGCAAAAACGAGTTGCGGAAATAGATGTCCACGGCCCGGCCGCCGGCGGCGGCGAAGTAGTCGTTGGTGATGGATTCGATTTCGGTCAGAGCGAGGGACATGCATGCCTCCCTTTGGGGTTAGTGACCGGCGGCCGTGCGCCGGGCCTCCAGGCGGGAGGCCAGCACGCTGGTCAGGCCGCCGAACTGTTCCGGGGCATCGAGTTCCGGTTCCCGGGCTTGGCCGCGCCCCGGACCGCCCGGGCTTGCGCTCAAAGTCGCGGCCAGGCGTTTGGTGCGCAGGCGTTCGAGGACGGACGACTCGGCCTTGGCGGCGGCTTCACGCCGGGCCTGGTCCAGGGCCTGGGCATTTTTGTCCTGTTCGCTGGCCAAACGGTGGACGAGATAGGCGCCGATGTCGTCGAGGAGCGGGTTCTCGGCGCGGATGGCTTCAAGGACGCCGCTTTCCAGCAGTTCCCGGAAATCCGGATGGCTGGCCGCGAACTGCTCGCTTCGGGTTTGGCGGTCGTCCTGGCTCTGCCTGGTGGAAAGGGTCTCCAGCCGGATTTCGATCAGCCGGTCCAGACGTTCTTCCAGCCGGGCCAGCACGGCCTCCAGGGGATTTGCGCCGGGGGCGGACGTCTGTTCCGGGACCGGTTGGGGGGCCGTGTCGGGTTTGGGGACGGGGATGCGTTCCATGGCCTTCCTTGTGGGTTGAGGTTTGCGCCGGACAGTCTGGCGTTAGAGGTGGCCGCGTCTGGTGCGCAGGCGGGCGAGCACTTCCCGGCGGACGTTTTCCATGTTGGCGGCAGGGCGTTTGCCTTCGCCGGCTTCCAGGGGGCGGATGCCTTCGCCGCGCATCCAGTTCCGGTAGGTTGTCCGGTTGGGATCGGCGCGAAAGGCTTCCACATGGGCCTTGCCCGAGTCGCGTTCGGCCACGGCGGTGACGGATTCGAGCCAGGGCGCATCGGCCCGGTAGGCCGGGCCCACGGACAGGAGGCGCCGGGCCGGCCGGGAGCAGGCCGGACAAGGTCGGGTCTGTTCGTCCATGGCGGCCATGTCCTCGAAGGCTGTGCCGCACTGGGGGCAGGCGAAGTCGTAGAGGGGCATGGCTCAGGCTCCGGTTTTCGCGGGGGACGTTTGGGTGGCCGGTGTTTTGGCTTCCAGCCGTTCGAGCACGGCGGCCCGTTCGGACCAGTCGAGTTTTTCGAGCAGGTCGCGGCGGTCGATGGCGCCCATTTCGAACAGGGCGAGGGCTTCCTCGCGCTGCTGGACCTTGGACACGGGCATGGTGGAGCCGGAGACCACGGTGAGCCGGGCTGGCACGCGCAGGCTCGCGCCGTGGACGGGCAGGGCGGTGACGGCGCCGTTTTCGGAAAAGGCGATGAAGCGCTCTTCGGTGTACCAGTTCTGGACGTGGCTGAGAAACATGCGGCCGCGTTCGCGCACGAGTCTCGAGTAGTTGCGGATTTTGCCGCGCATGAGGGTGGCGGCCTGCTCGATGAGGGCGGCGATGGCCCGGTAGGCGATGACCGGGTGCTCGGGGTCCTTGGCCCGGTCGAGTTCGCCGCTGCCGGTGATCTGGTTGAAGAGTTCCTTGTAGATGGCAAGAACGGACTCGATATCCTTGGTGTTGTTGGCGAATTCCAGGTAGCGGATACCCTGGGCCGCGGCCATGGACACGGGATTGACGATGCCCTGGCGGTTGGTGAAGGCGGCGTTGGCCACGCCCGAGTCCCGGGGATTGATGATCTTGGGCCGGGCGCAGCGATCCTTGTGATAGGTGAGCTGGGACAGGCATTTGTTGATCTCCATCTGGAGATCGGCGAGCTGTTCGAAGTCCGAGGCGCCCCACAGGTTCACGGGATCGGTGAGGGAGTTGGCCAGGGCGAAGGGGTAGCGGTCGTAGAGGTAGGTGGCGGCGGCTTCGTCCGGGGACAGGGCCGGATTGACGGAGGGGTTGCCCCGGTCGGCGAGCACGACCGTGCCGGCGCCGGCCACGGTGGCGCAACGGATAAAGCCCGGATAGAGCGGCCCGTCCGGGGTCATGGTGTAGTCCTTGACCCAGCATTCGCAGACAAGGGTCGCATCGGCGGTGGGTTCGGCCAGGCCGCTGCCGCCGAGGATGGTGCGGACCATCTCGCTAAACCGTCCCCACACCCCGGCCTGCCGTCCGTCGCTCAGGGTGATTTCCCGGCGCCCGTCGCCGAGTTCGGCCAGGATGGTGGCATCGCCGCGCAACCGGTCGGCGGCCTCGGGCCAGCGCCTGGCCGCTTCGCGCAGGCTCATGGGCGTGAAGTGGAGCACGGCTTCGGCTTCCTGGAGGTCCAGGCAGGAAGCGGGGTAGACGCCGAAGGTGAAGGGGTCGACCACCACGGTGCGCACTTCGCCGAGTCCGTATTCCAGGTCCGGGTCGAACACGACCTTTTCGATGGCGACTCCGTAGGTCTCGCCGTTGATGACCGAACGTTCGAACACGGCCTGCTGTTCCTGTTCGTTCCACCACCATGCCGCGACCCGCTCCAGGGTCTGAAAAAGGGGCTCGTCGCCAAGGGGCCCCACCCGGCTCACGTTGAAGGTGGGATTGTTGTCGGTGAGGGTATTGACCGTGCGCTGGCGGTGCAGGTGCAACAGGTTGGCGCTGGCCAGGGGCAGGCCGCCGGGGGCCTTGGCGAGCCAGGGCCGGTTTTGGCCCAGGCGGTAATGGCGGGTCCATTTGTCGTGCAGGCCGAGGTGGGATTTTTCCCGGACCACGGTTTCGAGGAGTTCGAAGACGCGGCGGCCGACCCGTTCCGGCTGGTCGGCCGGTGGGAGCAGTTCGCGGCAGGACGCGGAATCGGACATGGAACCTCCTTGAAAAAGGGGCGGGGGACCGGACCGCCGGGCCGAGGGATCGGTCATGGCGCCTTTGGCCTGGGGGATGGGGGACGCAAGGGGCGAGGCGGCGATGGCGGGGTGCTGGGTGCGGCGCGTGAACATGATCGGTTTCTCCCGGGGCGGATTTTCCCCCGCCCACAAGAGCCATCAGTCCATGGAAGCCGGCCCGAAACCAGCCAGTTCGCGTCAGAGAAGTTTTTTTTTGTCATAGCGTGCAGGCCGTTCGCGCCGTGACCGTGAAAAGCGGCCTGTGGAGGGGAAAACGGGCATTGTCGGGAGGCGGGGATTCCGGTATCCGGAGGGGAACCTTTCACAATTTTTGGAGGAGACCCCTTATGCTTGGCATGGAGAAGAAAGTTCGGGCGTTGTACGGCGATGCGGTAGGCTCCCAGGCGGACAATCCCCTGGTACGGGAGAAGGAAACCGCCACTTCAGCCCGGGCCGGGCTGGCGATTGCGCTATTGGCGGTGATTTTGGCCCTGGGTGCCTATGTGGTCCTGGATGCCCGCATTTCGAGCGTGGCCCAGTCCTTGGCCGACGTGCCGGCCAAGGTGGCGGCCCTGGATGCCAAGGTGGCGTCTTTTGAGAATTTGCCGGCCAAGTTGCGCAAGCAGATGGTGGCGGAGCGGTTGTCCGAGATGGCGGCCACGGCCCAGCGCCTGGGTGCCGGCCTCGATACCGCGGAACAAAAGGCCGTCATGGCCAAGATCGAGGACATGGCCAAGCAGTTGCAGGCCGACGTGAGCAAGTAGCCGTCGGTTGGTGGATAGGGGGTGAAACGGCCGCGTCCATGGGGCGCGGCCGTTTTTATTTGTCGACGGGGTCGGTTCCGGGGACGAAGCGGGTATCGGCGCGGGTGGCGCCCACATCGCGTCCGCTGGTTTCGAGCCAGCCGGAGCGGACGGGTCCGTCCGGGGCGTCGAAGGCCGGGGCATAGGGCTTGATGTCGAGCAGGGGGGTGCCGTCCAGGACATCGATGCCGCGCACGGTCAGGACATTGCGGGAGACGGCCACCACCGCCACCACGGACAGACCGATGGGATTGGGGCGTCTGGGGGCGCGGGTGGCGAACAGTCCCCTGGGGGTGTCGTCCAGGTAGGGGGTGACGGACAGCTGGTAGCCTTCGGAGAGGTGAAAGCAGTAGAGAAGGTAGACGTGGGAAAAGCCGGTAAGGTCCGCCAGTCCCGGGGCCAGTTCCGGGCGCAGTTCGACCCGGCCGATGACCTCCCGGGCGCCGCCGGGCTGGATGGGCATGCCGGTCAGGCTGGCAAACGGGGTGCGGATGACGCCGATGGGTTCGAGATGGAGGGCTGGTGTCATGGGAAGCCTCCCGGGGTGGCGGACCGGTCGGTCCGGCCGGTTCAGGTGTCGTTGTCGAAGGCGTCGCAGCCCACGGCCACACCAAAGGCGAAGGCCATGGCCGCGACGCCCAGGGCCGGGGCGTAATAGGCCGGCGCCCCCAGGGCGAAGCGGATGAGCAAGGTGGCCAGGGCGTACCCGGAGTTGCGGAAAACGGATTGGAAGGCCGGCTGGTAGGTGTGGGACAAGAGCACGATGAGGATGTCGCTGAAGATGAGCACGGTGTAGAAGACGGGGAAAAAGGTGTGCGGATGCCCGTCCACGGCGCTTTGCCATGTGACCCACAGACCGAACGACAGGAAGAAAAGCAGCAGAATGAAGGCCAGGAATTTTTTGAAGGCGACAAAGGGATAGAGCCAGGGGCCGGTAGGGCCTTTGGCGCGGCGGCGATGCCGGCGGTAGTAGAAGCCGAGGCCGATAAAGACGAACAAGGCGCCGAGACCGTCGCACAGCATGGGCAAGACCACGTTGATGGAGTCGGTCAGGATGACGGGCTCATGCATGTGCACGAGTTCCTTGAAGGCGTCGCGCAGCAGGATGAGGCTCAAGATTTCGAACTGTTTGCCCAGGGATTTGGTGACCGAGCAGGGCAGGACGAAGATGAGGTCCACGACTTCCTGGACGAGGACCAGGGTGAAGGCGAGGTTGATGGCATAGAAGTGGGAGGCTGGCGTGACCCGGGCCAGGCCCGGGGGGAGCAGGCCGCGGCTATTGAGTTCGATGCCGATGATGCCGACGAGGAAGGCCACGACCTGGGTCACGGCCACGACGCGTCGGGTCTTGGGGTGCTCCCAGAAGGAGTGCAGCGGATCGAAGAGATTGGTGGCCAGTTCGTAGAACGTGATCATGGCGGGCTTCTTTTCCGGGGAGGTGCCTGAAAACCGGACAAAAGGGAAGTCCCGGGTCTCTGAACGGCGCAAGCCGGACAAAAAAACCCCTCCCGGCACGGGAGGGGTTTTTTGGGGGTACGGGCTTGGTGGTTAGCCGAGCACGCCGTTACCGGTTTCGCCGGTCCGGATGCGGCGGGCATTGATAATATCCTGAACGAAGATCATGCCGTCGCCTTCCTTGCCGGTCTGGGCGCCGGCGGCAATGGCGTCCATGACCTCGTTGACCTTATCGTCCTTGACCGCGACTTCGAGACGGACCTTCTTGAGCAGATTCACTTCGACGATGACGCCGCGGTACTGTTCGGTGAAGCCTTTCTGGCGGCCGCAACCGGCGATGTTGGTGACGGACATGGCGTGCACGCCCTTGGCGTAGAGGGCCTGCTTGACCGCATTGAGCAGTTCGGGCCGAAAGTAGGCGATGATAAGTTTCATGGTTGTTGTCTCCCTACTCGGTGATTACTCGGTGATGAAGATCTGGAAGCCGCTATAGGCTTCGGAGCCGTGTTCGGTGATGTCGAGGCCCTTGAGTTCCTCTTCCTCGGAGACCCGGATGCCGATGGTGATCTTGAGCAGGAGGAAGGAAATGAGGCCGGTACCGAAGGCCCACAGGAAGACCGAGCCCACGCCGATGGCCTGGGTGATGAACTGGGTCAGGCCGCCGCCGTAGAACAGGCCGGCCACGCCGCCGAAGTCGGGGTTGGCCAGGAGGCCGACCATGAGGGTGCCGAAGGCGCCGCACACGCCGTGGACCGAGATGGCACCGACGGGGTCGTCGATCTTGAGCACCTTGTCGATGAATTCCACGGACAGGACCACGAGGATGCCGGCGCAAAGGCCGATGATGATGGCGCCCATGGGGGAGACGTTGGCACAGCCGGCGGTGATGGCGACGAGGCCGGCCAGGACGCCGTTTAAGGACATGGAGACGTCGGGCTTACCGTAGCGCAGCCAGGTGGCGATCATGGCGGACAGGGCGGCGGCGCAACCGGCCAGGTTGGTAGTGACGGCGATCAGGCCGATGTTCCCGGTGGCGGTGGTGGTGGAGCCGGGGTTGAAGCCGAACCAGCCGAACCAGAGGATGAACACGCCCAGGGCGACCAGGGGCAGGTTATGCCCGAGAATGGCGCGGGAGACGCCGTCCGGGGTGTATTTGCCGATACGGGGTCCCATGAGCATGGCGCCGGCCAGGGAGATCCAGCCACCCACGGAGTGGACCACGGTGGAGCCGGCGAAATCGATCATGGGCGCTTCGAGCTTGGACAGCCAGCCTCCGCCCCAGATCCAGTGTCCGGAGACCGGGTAGATCAGGGCGGTGACGATGAAGCTCAGGAAAAGGTAGGAGACGAACTTGGTGCGTTCGGCGATGGCGCCGGAAACGATGGTGACGGCGGTGGCGGCGAAGACGCACTGGAAGAACCAGTAGGTGTAGCCCCACAGGCCGTCCGGGGTGCTGGTTCCGGCTTCGGAGAGACCGAAGTTGGAGAAGCCGATGAAGCCGCCGATGTCGGTGCCGAACATGAGGGCGTAGCCGAACAGGAAGAACGCGATGGAGCCGCAGGCAAAGTCGAACATGTTTTTCATGAGGATGTTGCCGGCGTTTTTGGCGCGGGTGAGTCCGGTTTCGACCATGGCGAAGCCGGCCTGCATGAACATGACGAGCACGCCGGCGAGCAGGGTCCAAACGGTGTTTCCGTTCATGACCGACAGAAATTCGGGTGCTTTTTCAGCGGCTTCCTCGGCCAGAGCCAGGCTGGGCAAAGCCAGGATGGCCAATGGCAGGGTGGCTAGGGCCACGGTCGCGCCAGTTTTGTAAAAATTCCGTCTTGTTTCCATAATCCCCCCCGTTGCTTGAAGTTTTTTCACAATGGCGGCTTTTGCCACCAGGGCCTTGCCATTGGTACGGAGTTCGCTCTCCTCGAGTCCGTCGCCGGGAAGCATAGCAAATGTCGGGCCAGTAATTAACTTACTTGAATAGTTGGATTATTATCTTGGGTTGTTTTTTGGACCTACAAAAATGGAGTTTATGCGACGAACGACATACAAAAATGAAATGCATTGAATGTTTGAAAAAATAAGAATTAATTGAGAAAACACGGGTGCATTTGGCATATTTTGCCTTGATTGGCAAGATTAAAATGACAAATATGAGAATTCCGCTGCTTGAGAATTGCCGGATTGTCATCTCGTGCCTGGCGGGCGCCACAAAAAAGGCCGCCCGAAGGCGGCCTTGCGATTTGCAGGGGGAGCGTTACAGGATCGGCAGATAGCGTTCGATCTCCCATTCCGTGACCTGGGTCCGGTAGGCATCCCATTCGGCTTTTTTGTTTTCCACCAGGGCGGCATGCAGGTGGTCGCCCAGAATTTCCCGCATGAGTTCGCTGCCATCCAGGTTGTCCACGGCTTCGCGCAGGCTGCCCGGCAACGAGAAGATGCCCTTGGCCTTCATTTCGTCGTCGGTCATCTTGAAGATGTTTTCCTCGATGGGTTCGACCAATTCGTAGCCGGCCTCGATGCCGCGCAGGCCGGCGCCGAGCATGGCGGCAAAGCACAAATAGAGGTTGCAGGCCGGATCGGGGCTGCGCAGCTCGATGCGGGTGGCGGCTTCCTTGCCGGGTTTGTACATGGGCACCCGCACCAGGGAGGAACGGTTGCGCCTGGCCCAGGCGATGTAGACCGGGGCCTCGTAGCCCGGCACCAGCCGTTTGTAGGAATTGACCCATTGGTTGGCGATGAGGGTGAATTCCGGGGCGTGGCGCAACAGGCCGGCGATGTAGGACTTGGCTTCCCGGGACAGATGGTAGACGTCGCCAGCGTCGTAGAAGGCGTTTTTGGAGCCGCGGAACAGGGACTGGTGGCAGTGCATGCCCGAGCCGTTCTCGCCGAACAGGGGCTTGGGCATGAACGTGGCGTAGCAGCCGTGCTTGCGGGCGATTTCCTTGACCACGACCCGGTAGGTCATGGCGTAGTCGGCCATGAGCAGGGCTTCCTGGTAGCGCAGGTCGATCTCGTGCTGGCTCGGGGCCACCTCGTGGTGGCTGTATTCCACGGCCACGCCCATGGATTCCAGGGCGAAGTTGATGTCGCGGCGCACGTCATTGGCCAGGTCCCGGGGCGGGGCGTCGAAGTAGCCGCCGAAGTCGAGGATTTTAGGCTCCGAGGAGTTGGCGAACAGGAAGAATTCCAGTTCCGGACCGACATAATAGGTGTAGCCGAGGTCGGCCGCCTTTTTGAGCATGCGCTTGAGCACGTAGCGGGAGTCGGCGGCAAACGGCGTGCCGTCGGGGTTTTTCACGTCGCAAAAAAGCCTGGCCACCGGACGGTCCGACGGGCGCCAGGCCACGAGTTGGAAGGTGGAGGGGTCCGGGAAGGCCACCATGTCGGATTCCTGGATTTTGGTGAATCCGGTGATGGAGGAGCCGTCGAAGCCCATGCCTTCTTCGAAGGCGTTTTCCAGTTCCCGGGGAGTGATCTGGAAGCTTTTGAGGACGCCGAGCACGTCGATGAACCAGAACTGGATGAAGGAGACGTTGTAATCTTTTACGGCCTTGAGCACATCATCAGCGTTTTTGCAATTGAACACCGCCATACAATGACCTCCGTTGTAAGGTTCGCGCAGCAGCGAAACGCGGTTCCCCAAAAAGCCCAACTAACCGGAAAAATCCTGAAAATCAACCGGATGGCGGCTTATTGCCGCTTGGCGCGCCGCCACGAACGCGGTGTCGGGTTCCCGGCCGGGCGGCCGTCAGTAGGGGATCGTGCGGTGCGCCTTGCCCGCGCCGGAGACTTCGTGCCAGATTTCCCCGTTCTTGACGAAAAAGACGCTCGGGTCGGTTTCGCTTTGGAGCCGGTCGCCATTGATGGTAAAGGGCTCCCAGCCTTTGTGCTCGGCTTTGGTCTTGCCGTTGCGCCAATGGAAATAGACTGCGTAGCGTTCCCCTTTTCGCACCAGGCAGTAGCTGTAGCTGTTGGGGCGGTGGTACTCCGGGGGCGCCGGGCGCATGTGGCAACCGACGAGCAGGGGATTGGGCGGCGCGTTGACGGTGGCGTACACGGTGGGCTCGCCGGCCGTTTCCTTGCTTGTGACCGAGCCCGCCGCGCAACCGGCCAGCAGCAGGGTCACAACCAGGGTGCAACACAAGCGCGCCATGGGGAGCTCCTTTGTCCGGGTCCCGGACGGTCAGCTCGGGATCATGCCGATGTAGCCTTGCCGTCAGGGAGCGTCAACCGCCCGGAACACGCATCAGCGTGGCGGCCGTCCGCCGCCCCCTGGTCCCCCACCGGGGCCGCCGCCAGGTCCCGGCCCTCCGCCCGGACCACCTGGGCGACCGCCACCGGGGCCTCCACCCGGCCCCGGCCCTGGCCCGCCGCCGGCCACGGGCCGCGCTCCGCCATGCCACCCTGGTCCCGGTCCGCCGGGTCCTGGTCCACCCCGCCAACCCGGGGGCGGCCCACCACGTTGGTAGCGTGGGCCGGGGCCATACCAGCCCCACGGCCAGCCCCAGACCACGCCCGCGCCGTAGCCGTAGCCGTAGGCGGGATACCAATAGGGATCGTAATAATAGGCGGCGGGATAGCCAGGTCCCCACCAGGCGCGCGGTCCGTACCCGCGCCAGTGACCGTAATGGCGTGGGCCGTAGCGGTAGCCTGGTCCTGGCCCGGGTCCCGGTGGTCGCGGGTGATACCCGGGCCCGCCACCGGGGCCATGGCCCCACCCTCCACCTGATCCGGGTCCGCCGCCGTGTCCGGGCCCGCCGCCTGGGCCTGGTCCACGCTGGGCCTGGGCCCCGGACAGGGCGAGGCCGCCGCAGAAGACCAGGACGACGCAAAAGACGGACAGGCGTTTCATGGTGCGCCTCCTTGGCTGCGTTTCAGGTCGGAAAAAACGTCCACCATGCCTTTATCGTCCAGTTCCCGGGCGATGACAAGGGGCGGGATCCGTCTTACTGTCCGTACCACGGGAGGAGGCATGGCGGAACTTTGGCGGGACGCCCTCAGCGGCATGGACGTGCTTGTGGCCGAAGCCGGGGCGGTGCCTCGGGAGGTTTTGGGCCGGGCGCTTGGGGCCCGGTTCGGCAGTGTCGTCCTGGCGGCCAGCGCCGCCGAGGCCCTGGCCTTGGCCGAGCGAGCCGCACCGGAGGTGGCGGTGTGCGGTTGCCGGCTGCCGGACATGGACGGAGCGGCCCTGGCCGTGGCCTTGCGCCAGAGGGCGCAACGGCTGCCGGTTTTTTTGCTGGGCACGCCCGAGGAACTCGTGGCCGTGCTGGGCCAGGTGATTTTGCCGGGGCTGCGTCCGGTGGTGCGGCCCTTTGACCCGGCCGCGCTGGCGTCCATGGTGGAAGAGACGGCCTTGGACTTGGCCGCGCGGCATTCGGTGGACGAGGCCTGGCGGCTGGTACGTTTTTTTTTGGATGAAAATCCCCAGCCGTCGATGTTGTTCGCCGATGGGGCCGTGGTCGCGGTCAACCGGGCCTTGGCCCGCTACCTGGGCCAGTCCGGTCCGGGCGATGCCCGGGGCCGCGTTGGCGGATTGGAGGCCTTTTTGGCCGATCCCTTGCCGCCGGGCGGGCTGGCGACCTTCGTCCGGGGCTTGGTGGACGACCGCCTGGACCGGGAGCATCGTCTGCGTCTGGTCAATCCGGCCCGCCCGGACCAGCCGCCCCATGTTTTTCAGGCCCTGGGCGTGCGTCTTCCCGGCCGGGATCGCTTCCTGCTCAGCCTGGCCGATGTCACCGAACTGGAGCTGGAACGCCGGGAATTGTTGGACCAAGCCAATCTGGACCCCCTGACCCGGGTGTGCAACCGGCGCAAGCTCAGGGACATTCTGGACGGGGAAACGGCCCGGTCCAACCGATACGGCACGCCTTTGTCAGCCATGGTGCTGGACATCGACCACTTCAAGGCCATAAACGACATCCACGGCCACGATGCCGGGGACGCCGTGCTGGTGGAACTGGCGGCGCGTTTGTCCGGGACGTTGCGCCAAGCGGACCGGCTGGCCCGGTTCGGCGGCGAGGAATTCGTGGTTGTGGCGCCGGGCATCGGCGTACCGGACGCTTTGGAACTGGCCGAGCGGCTGCGGTCGCGGGTGGCCGGGGAGGATTTCGCGGCCGTCGGGCGGGTCACGGTGAGTATCGGCGTGGCCGGCCACCGCCCAGGCGAAACGGCCGAGGCCCTGCTCAAGCGGGCCGACACGGCCTTGTACCGGGCCAAATCCGGTGGCCGCAACAAGGTGGAGCCCGAGGTTTCGCCGTAACCCCCAGAGACTATGGACGATACGGACAAGCAGATTCTGGACATCATCCAGACCGGCTTCCCGCTCGCGCCGCGGCCCTATGCGGTCATCGGCGCCCAGGTGGGGCTGACCGAGTCGGAGACCCTGGCCCGGGTACGGGCCCTGCGCGGCAAGGGCATCATCCGGCGCATCGGCGCCAATTTCCAGTCGGCGAAGATCGGTTTCACATCGACTTTGTGCGCGGCCTCGGTACCGCCCGAGTCTTTGGACTCCTTCATCGCGGCGGTCAACGCCCATCCCGGGGTGACCCACAACTATTTGCGCGACCACCCGATCAATGTCTGGTTCACCATGATCGGCCCTTCGATTCAGGCCATCCGCGACGATTTGGCCGCCATCACGGCCGCCACCGGCGTTTCCATTCTCAATCTGCCGGCGGACCGGTTGTTCAAGATCCGGGTGGATTTCGCCATGAGCGAGACCGAGGCCTGAGGCAAAAGTCCGGTCGCGGTTCGCCGCACACGACAACAGCAAGCGTCCCACGCGCGACACGGGACGGACAATCCCGCCTCCCCGGGGCGGTGTTTCGGAGCACAAGCCATGATGCACGGAAAAAAGGTGGTGGTGGTCATGCCCGCCTACAATGCGGCCGCCACCCTGGAACGCACCTATGCCGAGGTCCCCAAGGATATTGTGGACGAGGTCATCCTCGTGGACGATTGCAGCCGGGACGGCACCATTGAGCAGGCCCGCAAGCTCGACCTGCGCTGTTTCCGCCACGACAGGAACCGGGGCTACGGCCGCAACCAGAAGACCTGCTACGCCGAGGCCCTCAAAACCGGCGCCGACGTGGTCATCATGGTGCATCCCGACTACCAGTACACGCCGAAGATCATCCCGGCCATGGCCAACCTGGTGACCTGCGGGGAATACGACGCGGTCATTGCCTCGCGCATTCTGGGCGGTACAGCGCTTCGCGGCGGCATGCCCCTGTACAAGTACGTGGCCAACCGTTTTCTCACCCTGACCCAGAACCTGCTGCTGTCGGCCAAGCTTTCGGAATACCATACCGGTTACCGGGCGTTTTCCCGGCAGGTTCTGGAAACCTTGCCCCTGCTTGAAAACTCCGACGATTTCGTCTTTGACAACCAGATGTTGGCCCAGACCATCTCTTTCGGGTTTCGCATCGGTGAGGTGTCCTGCCCGACCAAGTATTTCGAGGAAGCCTCCTCCATCAATTTCCGGCGCAGCTGTGCCTACGGCATCGGTGTGTTGCGGACCTCGGTACAGTATCGGCTGGAGAAGTGGGGCAAGAGGCACTATGCCATCTTCGATCCCAAGGGGCGTGGTTTGGCCAGCGCCGATCCGCAGTACTACACGGACGCCACGGACTGTTCCGTTCCGGCCGCCGACTAGTCCCGGCATCCTCGGCCCGTGTGACGCAGCGCGGTGCCGGCCGTGGCGGCAATGCGGAGGGAGAAGACAGGGGGCGCGTCGGCAGGACGGCGGGTAGGGAGATGGAATCCGGCCGGTCGATCTTCTTGACATTCCCGCCAAATCCATTGTTGTGAAAGGCCTGCGGGTATGAGCCTGCCCGCCGTGGAACGCATGAAGAAACGACTGTCCCTCGTCGAACTGGTCCCTGGCATGGCCCTGGCCGCCGACATGTGCCGGGAGGACGGAGTGTTGCTCTTGCCGGCCGGGACGACGCTGAGCGAGCGACATCTGGCGTTGTTTCCCGTCTGGGGCGTGGAGGCGGCCGTGGTTGCGGATCCTGGGGAGGCGCAAGGGGACGGCGCGGTCGACGCAACACAATCGGACCCTGCCCCGGAGCCATTGACCCCGGAACAATGGCAGGCGGCAGCCGCGGCCATCCGGCCCCGGTTTGTCCATGTCGATCTGGAACATCCGGGCATGGCCGCGATTTTCGCCCTGTGTCCGCCCCGGGCCGCCCGTTTGTTGCGGCAGCGAAGCGGGGCTTGCGTCGGGCTGCCCATGCCGGTTTCACCCGAATCCCTGCCCCAGCCTCCCGGGGGGACGTCCCCGGGGCCCATGGCCCTGATCGAATCCGATCCCAAACTTTCGTCCTTGCCCGATGTGTTCGTGCGCATCAGTGAAGTGCTCAACGATCCGTTGAGTACCTCCCAGGAGGCGGCCGAGGCCATCGGCAAGGATACGGGCCTGTCGGCCAAGCTGCTGCGGCTGGTCAACAGTGCCTTTTACGGCTTTCCGGTCAAGGTGGACACGCTCTCCCGGGCCGTGACCATCGTGGGCAGCCGCCAGCTTACCACCCTGGCCCTGGGCCTGTCGGTTATCGCCGTGTTCAAGGACCTGCCCGAGGGGTTGGTGGATATGCGGTCGTTTTGGAAGCACAGCATCGGTTGCGGCGTGGTGGCCGCGAGCCTGCCCGGTCCGAACGGCAGCGGCGACATGGAGCGTTTGTTCGTGGCCGGACTGCTCCATGATGTGGGCCGGCTCGTGCTTTACCGGTGCCTGCCCAAGCATCTGGCCCGCATTTTGGCCATGGCCCGCACGGAGGGGAAGCTTCTGCGCGAGGTTGAACGCCGGGAACTCGGCTACGATCACGCCGCCTTGGGCGGCATGTTGCTGCGGCGTTGGCGTTTTCCGGAAAACCTGGAAAAGGCCGTGCGCCATCACCATGGCTTGGCCGCCATGCCGCAGGCGCCCATGCCGGCTGCGGTGCACGTGGCCGATGTCACGATCGGGGCCCTGGGCCTGGGGTCGAGCGGCGAGGTCTATGTCCCGCCGCTGCGTGCCGAGGCCTGGAACGTCCTGGAACTCACCCCGGAGCGAATCACCACGGCCGTTGCCACCGCGGAAGTCCAGATCGAGGATATCCTGCGGGCGTTTTTACCCGAGGACGCCTAGGCGCGTTTTAGACGATGCTTTTTTTGCTGTCGCGCAGCTTGCCCACGAGAAAGCCGATGGCGATGCCCAGGATGCAGCTGCCGATGCAGGTGATGCCAAAGGTGGCCACCAGATCGTTGACGTTGCCGATGATCCTGCGGCCGAACAGGATGTGGAAGAAGCCGTAGCCGATCCACAGTAGCATGCCGGTGTGGAAGCCGAAAAACAGCCCGTCCATCATCCGGTCGTGCACGTCCACCGATTCGATATACTTGTAGCAGATGAGCTGGGCGATGACGCCGAAGAGGGTGATGGAACCCAGCGAGGCCAGCAACTGGATGACCGGCACCACGACCGTGGCATGCCAGGCGTCGCCTTTGCGGATGGATACGATGATGCCGGGGAGCAGGCTGAAAAGCCAGATGCACAGGATGCCGATTTCCTGACTGCGCTTGGCCAGGAAATGCTGTTTTTCGCCACGGGGATGCTTCATGGTGCGTCTCTTGGGTCTCCAGGGGATCGGCTTGGCGGTCTGGCCGCCGGTCCGGGCGATGCGGAAGCAAAAAACGGCCAGCGCCGCGTTGTCAATCGCCCGGGAAAGAGACATACTGTCAGGGCGTGTGGAATGCAACGCGTTTCCCAAAAAGCGGGCGGGGCGGCTGGTCCGGCCGCCCGATAACCCACGGCCCTGCCCATGGAATACGCCGCGCGCCAGGTTGACGCAGCCCCCGAGCGACCGCCCTGTGTGCTCATTATCGACGATGAGAGCATCAACGTCGAGACGTTGGCCTGGATGTTGCGGGAGGCCGGTTTCGAGGTGGCGCGGGCCACGAGCGGTCCGGACGGCCGGCGCCTGGCCGCCACCGTGCGCCCCGACTGCATCATCCTCGACATCATGATGCCCGGAGAGTCCGGGTTCGAGACCTGCGGCCTGCTCACGGCCGATCCGACCACCACGGACATCCCCATCATCTTTATTTCCGGTCTGGATGACGTGGACAACAAGGTCAAGGGCCTCAAGCTCGGGGCCGTGGACTACATTGCCAAGCCCTTTGCCAAGGAAGAGGTGCTGGCCCGGGTCAAGATCCACATCCGCCAGCGCCGTGCCCTGCGTGCCTTGCTGGCCCAGCAGGCGGCCAAGCTGGCCCAGATTCGCGATGCCCAGCAGTCCATATTGGTGGCGCCCGCCGACTTGCCCGAGGCCCGGTTCGCCATCCGCTACGTTCCGGTCCTCGAGGCCGGGGGCGATTTTTACGACGTCTTTCCCTGGACCGAAGCGGTCATGGGGTATTTCGTGGCCGACATTGCCGGCCACGATCTGGGCGCCTCCTTTGTCACCTCGTCCCTCAAGGTGCTGTTGCGCCAGAATGCGGGACCGCTTTATACGCCTGTCGAGACGCTGAAAAACATGAACAGCGTGCTGACCACCCTGCTGCGGGACGGCAAGCATCTGACCGCGGCCCTGCTGTGTCTCAACCGGGCCCGGCGCCGCCTGACCCTGGTCAGCGCCGGTCATCCGCCGCCCATCCTGGTCGGGGCGGGCGGCACGGGGAGTTTGTTGGCCACCGACGGCGACATCCTGGGCGTGTTCGAGACCGTGCAGTTTGGTGTGCTGGAACGCAAGGTGGCGCCGGGGGACCGGATCTATCTCTACAGCGATGGCTTGGTGGAACGCTTTGGCGCCACGGCCAAGTCCCGGGCCCAGGGTGTGGCCGATCTGCTGGAGGATTGCCGGCGGGTGGCGGGGTTGCCCCTGGAGCAGGCGGTAGCGGCCATGACCGAGGACATGCTGGGCCCGGGAGGCCGGCCCGAGGACGACATGGTGCTTTTGGGCATTGAGGTGTAGCGGCCATGTTCGAAAAGGACACGTATCCCGGCGGGCAGCGCATTCGTTTCTCGTCCAGTCTGGCCCTGCTCGACCGGGCCGTGGCCGAGGTCGTGGCCTTTGTGACCAGCCGGAACGCTTCGGGCAATCTTTTTGATCTCAAGCTGCTGCTGCGCGAGGCCCTGCTCAATGCCGTCATCCACGGCAACGGTTCGGACCCGCTGCGCCAAGTCGTCCTGGAAGCGACGGCTTCCGAGGGTCGGCTGACGCTCGGCGTGGAAGACCAGGGCGAGGGGTTCGACTGGCGCGGGCGGCTGGCCAATCCGCCGTCTCCGGTGGCGACCAGCGGCCGGGGCCTGACCATTCTCACCCTTTACGCCGATGATATGCGCTATAACGCAGCCGGCAATCGGATTACCCTGACCAAGACCATTCCCGGTCTGCGCGGTCCGGCCACGGAGTCGGACCAAGCCGGGCAAGACCCTACCGGGCGGAGGACTTCCATGCACGACATTCGTATCGAGGAGGGGCGGACCATCTTTTGTCCGACCGGAGATATCGTTGCTTCAGGGGCCGATGCCCTGCGCGCCCAATTGCGGGACATCATGCACGAGCATCCCGGGCCGCTGGCCATCGACCTGACACGGGTGGAGCTGGTGGATTCGGTGGGCATCGGCCTGCTGATTGCCGCCCACAACACCCTGGCCAAGACCGGGCAGCGGTTGGCGCTCATGCATGTCAACGCGGACCTGGCCGGATTGTTGCGCACCATGCGCCTGGACAAGCATTTCGCCATTGAGACCGACTGAGCCGCAACCGGAGCCGACATGGACCAGATGGACGACGAGATCATGACCATGTTCGTGGAGGACACCCGCGAACACCTGGGCGATATCGAAAGTGCGCTCATGGACATGGAGCGCGACGGGGCGGACATCGACGAGGAACTGGTCAACAAGGTTTTCCGGGCCGCCCATTCCATCAAGGGTGGAGCCGGGTTCCTCAACCTCAACAATATCCGTGACCTGGCCCACAAGCTCGAAAGTTTGCTGCACATGATCCGCAGCCGGGAGATCGTGCCCGACACCCGGGTCATCAACCGCTTGCTGGCCGGCTTCGATCGGCTGCTCGGGTTGGTGGATTTGGCCTCCGCCAGTGATCAGGAGGATATTGGCGCCATGCTGGCCGAGCTGTCCGGCCTGACCGCCGAGCATCTTTCGCCCCAGCAGCTCGCCCAGGCTGCGGCCTCCATCCCCATCGCCCTGCCGGGTGGCGAAGTCGTTTTTGCCGAGGATGAACTCAGCCTGCGCCAGGCACTTTCCGGCGGCAAGAATCTCTATCTCGTGGAATACGATCTGATCCACGATGTCCAGGCCCGGGGGAAGACCCCCCTCGACATCATCGGCACCATGGAATCGAGCGGCCTCATCGTCGATTGCCGCATGGACCTGGCCGGGGTGGGTGACCTCGACGCGCCGCCGGTCAACCGCATTCCCTTTTACGTGCTTTTCGCCTCCATCGTGGAGCCCGATATCGTGAGCTACCTGTTCGCCCTGGATGCCAGCCGCATCCATCCTGTGGACGTGGGCGCCCTGACCGCCCAGGTGGCCACTGTCGCAACCGAGCCGTCCGCGCCGACCGTGTGCGAGGACTTCGGTCCCTGGCGTCTGGAAATCACAGGCGATCGGGCTACCCTGACCTTGGCGTCGGGCGAGCCGGCCTCGGCGGTGGAGGCGCGGGCCGCCTTGCTGGCCTGCCTGGAACGGGGCGCCTCGGTGGAGCTGTGCTGGGCCGGTGCCGGGGAAGTCGATCTGGCCTTGGCCCAGGTCATTTTCGCCGCCGCCCTGACCTTTGCCCGTCGGGGACTCGGATTCGAACATCGCGGCACAGCGCCCAAGGCCTTGTCCCACCTGGCCGAACGGGCCGGCATCACGGCGGCGTCCCTGGAAGCCGTTGGACTGCCTGGGGATTTTTGCGGCCAATAAGGCGGGTTGGCGCGGAGGCGGATTCGACCAGGTGTAACCGGCCGGACATACCCCTCGACCTAACGCGCAATGGGCGGCCACAAGCCGCCAAACCAAGCGGGAGGTCTTTCCGATGCGAAAAGTTCTGAATGGATTGCTTGCCTTGGTGATCCTGGTCGGTTCCAGCCAGGCCGCGTTGGCCTGGCCGGGTCCGGGACTTGGTGGACCGGGCGGCCCTGGTGGTCCTGGCGGCCCCGAAGGCATTCTGTCCATGGTGCTGTCCCTTGACCTCACCGAGGCCCAGAAACACGATGTGGCCGTGATTCTCAAGAAGTACCAGGCGAAGTTCGACAGTGGCGCCCAGGCCGCCCATGAGGCCATGCGGGGCGTGGGCGATGTCATGCGCAAGGACCCGGGCAACGAGGCGCAAGTGCGCGAGGCCTGCCGCAAGGCGGCTGCGTCTTTCGAGGAGATGGCGGTCCTGGGCGGCAAGCTTGTCACCGAGGTCAAGGCCGTGCTGACGCCGGCCCAGCTCAAGCAGCTTGACGACAACGCGCCGCCGCCGCCTCCCGAACCGCGCAAGCATCAGGTGCCGCCGTTCCGCATCCTGGTCGATGAGTGGATCAACGCCCACGCCGGTACCGGCAAGTAGGGATCAGTCGAGTATGGCCGAGGCGTTGGTGGACATGGAGGATGCCCGTATCCTCAAAGAAATACGGGCGGGCGACGTGGACGCCTACGCCAGGCTCATGACGAAGTATCAAGGGCGCGTGTCCGGCATCGTGTCCGGGCACGCTCCCCGGGAACGGGTGGCCGAACTGACGCATGAGGTGTTTGTCCGGGCCTACCGTTCCCTGGCCGGCTACCGGGGGGACAGCCCTTTCGGGCATTGGTTGGCCAAGGTGACGGTACGGACGTGCCATGATTTCTGGCGATCGGAATACCGGCGCCGGGAGCGACCGGAGAGTGATTTGTCCGAAGAGTGCCGGGCCTTTGCCGAAGAGGTCGCCGCCTTGGAGACCAGTGAGGCGGCCGAGGAAACGGTCTCGCGCAGCGAAGCCAAGGAACTGTTGGCCTGGGCCCTGGACAAGTTGTCGCCGACGGACCGGATGGTGGTGACGCTGACGCATCTGGAAGAGCGCCCGGTGGCCGAGGCCGCCGAAATGCTCGGGATCAGCGTCCCCAACGTCAAGGTCAGGGCCTTTCGGGCCCGGAAAAAACTGCGTGATTTGCTTGGCGACATCATAGGCGCGTAAGGAGGTATCCTATGGACGGGAACTCGACAGGACGCATGGAACGCCTGGAAGCGGTCTTGCGCGCGGCTCATGCACGGCGGGAAGTACCTTCGCCCGACCCGGGAATGGTTTTTGCAGTATTAAACGAGATCAAGGCTCAGCCGGAACCGGCGACCAACGGCGTGTTGTGGCGTATGGCGGCCGGGGCTGGTTTGCTCGCCGTGGCCACGGTGCTTTTGACCTTGGCCCTGGGATCGGGGATCGAGGAGGAAGTGGGGCGTTTCCTTTTTTTCGATCCCAACGGCCAGGCATTGGTTTCGCTTTTTGGCGTCTAGGGTGTGGTCATGAGCGGTACGGCGAAAAAGATTTTGGCTGGCCTCGTGCTTTTCAGCTCGGGTCTGGTGGTGGGCATTTTCGGGTCGCGGCTTTTGACCGAGCGTGCGACCCTGGCCATGTTTCACGGCGACAGCCGGCATTTCGCGGATATGGCCCTGCGGCGCCTCCGGGGTGATCTTGATCTGACCCAGGCCCAGGTGGAAAAGCTGCGCCCGATTTTTTATGCCACGGCCAAGAAGCTGGCCGAGATTCGGCGGGAACAGGAGCCGAAGATCCAGTCCGTGATCAACGAGGATTTGAAATCCATCAAGGAGGTCCTGACACCCGAACAGCGGGAGAACTTCGAGGCGGTCCTCAAGCATTTGCGCGAACGCCGCCAAGCCATGGAGCGCTTTGGCCCGCCGCCACCGCCACCGGGCATGGGCCCGCCCCCGGACGGTCCGCCGCCGCCTGGGATGGAGCCGCCGCCACCCCCGCCATTTGGCATGGACCCACCGCCGGGGCCGCCTCCGGGCCCTGGCCCTCATCCGGACGATTGGGACCGGGACGGGCCACCCCCACCGCATCACGGCGGTCCGCCACCGGCGCCACCAAGCCCTTCCGAGGAACGCACCGAGATCTGACAATCCGGTTCCCACATTCCCAGACTGCCGGAACTATGGCATGAGGGCGAAGACTCCCAGGCCGGTCGATCCTCCGACCCGCCGAACCCGGGCCCCCGCCCAGTT
>JAWRKJ010000188.1:0-7093 GCA_040307025.1 Desulfovibrionaceae bacterium
GTTTCCAAGAATGTGCGGTTGCCTTCTCACTGACACGTGCGTGCTCACGTGGAATCCCAGAAGGGAATCCAAAGGGCGCAGCCCGTTGGCCGCCGGAGGCGCTTCCCCGCCCCCCCCGCCACGCCACGCCACGCCATAAAAAAAGGGAGCCTGACGGCTCCCTTTTCGTCGGTATAGTGCAAGCCCCTAGGGACGGCTGACCGGCAAGGCGGTCAGGACAGACTGGGCCAAGGCCTCGTGGACCTTGTCCACGTCCTTGTCCTTGAGGGTCTTTTCGGGATGGCGATAGGTGATGCGGAAGGTGAGGCGGCGATCCTCGGCACCTTCCGGCTTGTAGGCGTCGAGCAGCAGCACGTCCTCGAAAATGGGCGCCTCGGCCGCGCGGATGGCGCCCAGCAGCGCGCCCACCGACACACCGGCCGGCACGGCCAGAGTGATGTCGCGGCGCACGGGCGGGTAGCTTGGTAACGGCGTGAAGCTGGGCTTTTGGGCCTCGACCAGGGCGCGCAAAGCGTCGCAGTCGAGTTCGGCCAGCCAGAGTTCCGAGCGGGCATGGAAGGCGTCGGCCACATCCGGGCTCACCTGGCCGAGCACGCCGATACGGGTCGTGCCCAGATGCACGGCCACCTGGGGCGCGAGCCAGGGCAGGCTCTCATCCCGGGTATAGGTCGGGGCCGGCAGGTGCAGGTGGCGCAACAGCAGCTCCACCAAACCCTTGAGGTCGGCGTAGCCCACCTCCTCGTCCTTGGGCCAGGGCCAGCCCTCGGGGTGGCGGGAGCCGTGCAGGACAATGCCGAACCGGGCTGCTTCCCGGGCCGTGGTCGGCGAATCGGGATCGGCGCAGTAGACCCGGGCCGCCTCGAACAAGCGCAGGTTGGCGTTGCCCTGGGCCAAGTTGTGGCGCACGGCCAGCAGCAGGCCCGGCGCGAGCATGGGCCGCATGACATTCTGGTCCTCGGACAGCGGATTGGCCACGGACACCCGGCAAGCCGGGTCGACGCCGAGGAGGTCGAGATCGGCGTGGCCCACGAAACTGTAGATCACCGCCTCGCGCAGACCGGAAGCGGCGGCGAAACGCCGCACCTTGGACAAAAAGCCGAATTCGGTGCCGCTCAAGTCCTCGGTCAGGGACTTGGACACCCGGGGCAGCCGCGGCGCGATGCGGTCCAGGCCGTACACCCGCCCCACTTCCTCGATGAGATCGGCTTCGCGTTCGAGATCCAGCCGGTAGGACGGCGGCAGCACGGCCATGACGCCGTGGGGATCGGTCTCGGTCAGGGTGCAACCCAGGGCGGTCAGGGTCTGACGGCAAAATTGTTCAGTCAGCTCGACGCCGAGCAGCATGGAGGCCCGGGTGGTCCGGAAACCGATGCCGCGCGGGGTATGGGGCTTGGGTTCGGCCATGGCCTCGCCGGGCAGGACCGTGCCGCCGGCGGTTTCGAGCATGAGCGCCACGGCCCGGTGCATGGCATAGACCGAACCAACCTGATCCACGCCGCGCTCGAACCGGTAGGAGGCTTCGCTCGGCAGGGACAGGCGGCGGGCGGTCTTGCGGATGGTGCCCGGCCGGAAGACCGCGATTTCCAGGAGCACTTCGGTCGAGGACGCATCCATTTCGCTGTTGGCGCCGCCCATGACCCCGGCCAGGGCCACGGGTTTGGCGGCATCGCAAATGAGCAGGTCGCGGCTGGTGAGCTGGCGTTCCTGGCCGTCCAGGGTGGTGATCTTCTCGCCCTCGGCGGCATTGCGCACGCGCACGACATTGCCGGCGAGCTTTTGGCGGTCAAAGGCGTGCAGGGGCTGGCCAAGCTCGAACAGCACGTAGTTGGTGGCGTCGACGATGTTGGAAATGGGACGCTGGCCCACGGCCAGAAGCCGCCAGCGGATACGGGCCGGCGAAGGCCCGACCGCCACACCGGTGAGAAGCTTGGCCCGGTACACCGGACACTGCTCCGGGTCCTCAATCTCAATGCCGACCTGGGTCGAGGCCTGGGGCCCGGATTCGGGATAGCTCACCTTGGGTAGGGTCAGGGGCAGATCGAAAGCCATGGCCGTTTCCCGGGCCAGGCCGAGCACGCTCAGGCAGTCGGCCCGGTTGGGCGTGATGGAAACGTCGAGCACGCAAGTGTCGAGGTTCAGGGCCTCAGGCAGGCTGACGCCCACGGCGCACGTCTCGGGCAGAACCAGGATGCCGCCGCTGCGCTCTTCGGCCAGGCCGAGCTCGGACTCGGAGCAGATCATGCCCTCGGACACCTGGCCGCGGATCTTGCTCTTTTTGATGGTGAGCCCGCCGGGCAGGGTCGTACCCACCGTGGCCACGGGCACAAGCTGGCCGGCCGCCACGTTGGGCGCGCCACACACGATGGGCAGGGGCGTTTCTCCGCCCACGTCCACGGTGCAGCAGGACAGGTGGTCCGAATCGGGATGCGGGGCGCACGTGAGCACCCGGCCCACGACCACATCCGTAATGGCCTGGAAGGGATTGAAAATTTCCTCGATTTCGAGGCCGAGCATGGTCAACCGATCGGCCAGCGCCTGGGGCGTGCCTTCGTAGGGAGTGAATTCGCGAAGCCAGGCAAGACTGAGTAACATGGTATGTGCCTCCGGCGGCCGGGGCGGAAACCCCTTTTTGAAAAACGGGGTTCCGCCCTACCCCCGCCCTCTCGTCAAAATGTTCCGGCCGCGTCGGCCGTGCGAGAGGAGGAGGACCGAGGGAACCCCAACAATGGACCCAGGGGACGTGGCCCCTGACTAAAACTGGGCTAAAAACCGAATATCGTTTTCAAAAAACATGCGCAGGTCGCCGATGCCATACTTGAGCATGGCCACGCGCTCGACCCCCATGCCAAAGGCGAACCCGGTGTAGCGCTCGGCATCATAGTCCACGGCCGCGAACACGTTGGGATCGACCATGCCGCAGCCCAGGATCTCGACAAAGCCCGTGCCCTTGCACACCCGGCAGGTGGCGCCGTCATGCTCGCCCTTGCCACCGCAGATGACACAGGAGATGTCGACCTCGGCGCTCGGCTCGGTAAAGGGGAAAAAGCTCGGGCGGAAGCGCACGTTGGTGGACGGTCCGAAAATCCGGCGCACAAAGGCCGTCAGGGTGCCGCGCAGATCGGCCATGGACACGCCCTCGTCCACGAGCAGCCCTTCGATCTGATGGAACATGGGCGTGTGGGTCAGATCCGAATCCCGGCGATAGACCTTGCCCGGGGCGACAATGGCCACCGGCGGCTTGCGGGAGAGCATGGTGCGGATCTGCAAGGGCGAGGTATGGGTGCGCAGGACCACGGCATCGGAAATATAAAGCGTGTCCTGCATGTCCCGGGCCGGATGCTCGGGCGGCATGTTGAGGGCTTCGAAATTGTAGTAGTCGGTCTCGATTTCCGGGCCGGTGACGACGGAAAAACCGAGTTCCGTAAAAGCCTGGCAGATCTCGGCCGTGACCAGGGTCACGGGATGGAGCGAACCGGCAAACGGCACCAGACCGGGTTCGGTCGGATCGAAATCGGCCAAAGCGGCGGCGCGGGCGGCCTTGTTGAGGCCGGCCAGGCGATCGTCGTAGAGGCTGGTCAGGTTGTTTTTGACCGTGTTGGCGGCTTGTCCGGCTTCCCGGCGGTCCGCGGCGGACAGGCCGGGGAGCTGGGACATGAGTCCGGCCAAGCGGCCCTTGCGGCCGAGATACTCGACCCGCAGACTCTCCAGGTCCTCAAGCGTCAAGGCCTGGTCGAGGCGCGCGGCGCACTCCCCGACCAGGCCCTCAAGCTCGGCGACGAGCGTGGGTGCTTGTGCCACTTAATTCACCTTGGCTTTGGCCAGCTCCGCCAGCTTCTGGAAGCTGTCCTTTTCGCGCACGGCCATGTCAGCCAGCACCTTGCGGTCAAGGGACACGCCGGCCAGGTTCAGGCCGCGCATGAACACGCTGTAGGAAAGACCGTTTTCGCGCGCGGCGGCATTGATGCGTATGATCCACAGCTTGCGCAGCTCACGCTTTTTCTGCTTCCGGTCGCGGTAGGCATAGGCCAGAGAGCGCTCGACAAGCTCGCGTGCGGTTTCGTAGAGCTTGCTGCGGGCACCGACAAAGCCCTTGGCCATCTTCAAATATTTCTTGTGCCGTTTGTGGGCGGCTAATCCGCGTTTGACACGCATGGTTCTCGCTCCTTATGGGTGAATAGGGCCGGACCGAGGTCCTAGATATAGGGGACGAGCCGGCGCACAGCCTTGAGGCAGGTCGCATCGACCAGGGTTCCCTGGCCCAAGCGGCGGGTGCGTTTGGCATTTTTCTTGGTCAGAATATGGCGCAGGTTCTGCCGACGGCGGGTGAACTTGCCCGAACCGGTCTTCCCAAAGCGCTTGGCCGCGCTGCGGTTTGTTTTCATCTTGGGCATGGCGGACTCCTTCTGCCGCGCCTCGGTGGAGGCGCTTAAATAATCGGTTTCTTCACTTGCGGAGCCAGCAGCATGGTCATCATGCGCCCCTCGGTCCGGGGCTCCTGCTCCACCTTGGCCGTTTCACCCAGGTCCACCACGACCCGGGCCAGGATGGTCTGGCCCCGGTCCTTGTGCACGATCTCCCGGCCGCGGAAAAACACCGTGACCTTGCAACGATCGCCGTCTTCGAGGAAGCGGCGGATGTGCTTGAGCTTGGTCTGGTAATCGTGCTCATCGGTTTTGGGCCGGACCTTGATTTCTTTGATCTGGACCGTGGTTTGTTTCTTGCGGGCTTCCTGCAGCTTTTTCTGCTGCTGATACTTGAAGCGCCCGAAATCCATGATCCGGCAAACGGGCGGCTCGGCGTTGGGCGCGACTTCCACAAGGTCCAGACCCTTCTCCTGCGCCATGCGCAGGGCCTCACTGGTGGGAATAATCCCGACCTGGGCGCCGTCGTCGGCGATCACCCGGACCTCACGGGCCCGAATCCGGTGGTTGCACCGGGGGTCACTACTGGGAGCAGAAGTTATAGCGCATCCCTCCACGCTTGAACGGTTCCTGGCAATCGGCCAAAATGAGCAACACGATCTCGTCCAGGGACTTGACACCAAGGTTTTCCCCGGACCGCAGGCGCACGTTCAGGCCGCCGAGTTCCTTTTCCTTATCCCCTGCCACGAGCATATAGGGGATCTTATCCATCTGGGCTTCGCGTACCTTGAAGCCCAGCTTCTCGTTCCGGTCATCGAGCTCCGCCCGGATACCCGCAGCCCGAAGCCGCGAGAGCGCCTCTGCGGCAAATTCCTTCTGGGCATCGGTCACGATGAGAATCCTGGCCTGGACCGGAGCCAACCAAGCGGGCAAGGCGCCGGCGGTGTGCTCAATGAGCACGCCCAGGAAGCGCTCCACCGCGCCGAGAATCACCCGGTGCAGCATGACGGGCCGTTTGCGCTCTCCATCCGCGTCGGTATACACGAGATCGAAGCGTTCCGGCAAGGTGAAGTCGCACTGGACCGTGGCGCACTGCCACCGGCGATCCAGGGCGTCCTTGAGCTTGATATCGATCTTGGGCCCGTAAAAAGCGCCATCGCCTTCATTGATGTCGTACGGCAGGGCCAGGGACTCCAGGGCGTCGGTCAAAGCCTTGGTGGCGCGGTCCCAATCCTCGTCCGAGCCGATGGACTTTTCCGGCCGGGTGGAAAGCTCGACCTCGTAGTCGAAGCCGAAAAGCCCCACCACATCCTGGACGAACTTGATCACGCCGGTGATCTCTTCCAAAAGCTGGTCCGGACGGCACAGGATATGGGCATCGTCCTGGGTGAACTGGCGCACCCGCATCAGCCCGTGCAGCACGCCGGACTTCTCATGCCGGTGCACCACGCCGAGCTCGAAGTAGCGCTGGGGCAGATCGCGATAGCTGCGCACCCGAGATTTGTAGATGAGCATGTGGGCGAGGCAGTTCATGGGCTTGATGCCGTAGGCCTGCCCGTCGATCTCGGTGAAATACATGTTCTCGCGGTAGTTGTCGTAGTGCCCGGAACGTTCCCAAAGCTCACGTTTGAGGATCTGGGGTCCGCGCACCAGCTGGTAGCCGCGGCGCAAATGTTCCTTGCGCTCGAAATCCTCGAGAATGGTGCGGACAAGCTCGCCCTTGGGATGCCAGATGGCCATGCCGGCCCCGGCTTCCTCGGAAAAGCTGAAGAGGTCGAGCTGGGTGCCAAGCTTGCGGTGATCACGCTTCTTGGCCTCCTCAAGATGATGGAGATAGGTCTTGAGGTCGGCTTCCGCGGCAAAGGCTGTGCCGTAAATGCGCTGGAGCATGGGACGCTTTTCGTCCCCGCGCCAGTAGGCCCCGGCCACGGACAAGAGCTTGAACGCCTTGACCATGCCGGTGGTGGGCACGTGGGGCCCGCGGCACAGATCGGTAAAGGCGCCGTGCCGGTACAGCGAAACTGTATCGCCCTCGATATTCTCATCCATGATCTCGAGCTTGTAGGCCTCGCCCTGGGAGGCGAACAGTGCCTTGGCATCGGCCTTGGGCACGTAGGTGCAGGAGAACGGATGATTGGCGGCAATGCTTTTTTGCATTTCCGCCTCAATGGCCTCGAGATCCTCAGGGGTAAATGGCCGCTCAAAGGCGAAATCGTAATAGAACCCGTTTTCAATAGCCGGGCCGATAGTGACCTGAGCCGTCGGAAAAAGCTTTTTGACGGCTTCGGCCATGATATGGGCGGTCGAGTGGCGAATAATGGCCAACCCTTGGGGTGAATCAGCCAGCACGGGGACCAACTCGCGGGTCCCTTCGGGCACGGGCGCGGAGAGGTCCCGGGGCTGCCCATCGACAAGGCAAGCCACGGAATTTTTCAAACGTTTGCCGGAAATGGCCCGGGAAAGGACCTGACCGCAGGATTCGCCGGCCGCCGCTTCCAGGGATTTATCATCGATTGTGACCAGCACGTTGCCTTCTCCGGGGGCTTCTGCCCCACCGCTCTATAAAGAAAGGGAGGCCGTGGCCTCCCTGTGTGAACGTGGTAGGACCGGGGAGATTTGAACTCCCGACCTCTTGCGTGTCAAGCAAGCGCTCTCCCCCTGAGCTACGGTCCTATAAACAGAATCAGGGAACAGGCTAAATGCCCCAAACTCGTCCCGAAGTCAACCCCAAA
>JAWRKJ010000189.1:0-6527 GCA_040307025.1 Desulfovibrionaceae bacterium
TTCCAGGGCCGGGGTAAAGGAACGCGGGTTCAGGCTCAAATCCCCGGACAAAGACGAGGCTGGGGATTTGGCCGGCCCGGCTGCGGCTGGCTCGGACGCGGGCGGCGCCACGTCGGACGCGGCGGCGCCGGACGGCTCGGCCACCGCGTGCAGGTCGGCCGCAACGCCGGGCGGGTCTGCCCGGCCGGCGGCCTGGCGCAGGGACGAAAATTGCGGCCACCAGGAGGCGGACTTCGCCGGAGGCAGGCTGTTGGTCGCCTGGCCGGCCAGGGGAATGCGTACGGAAAACGAGGAAGGCCAGCAACTTACGTCGGAGCAGGAAAAAACCCGCACCTGTCCGGTCAGGGCCGGGGCACCGCTTTGGGCCTCGGACAAAGGCACGTAGATCGGGGTCGGCGCTTCGTAGACCCGGACGGTCTTTTCCGGCTCGAAGGCGTCCGGCTTGGGATCGCCGGGCGGAAAAAGCGCCTGGGCCGGAGCATCCCCGGCATGCAGGTTGGCCGAAGCCGGCTGGCCGGAGGCCACGGAATCGGCGCTGTAGGCATGCCAACCCGGGGCCGGAGTGAGGCGCAGGACCGCCACCAGACGCCCGGAAGGGTCATCGGCCGGCAGCGCGTAGAGCTCCGTATCCAGCCGTACCGGGGTATCCGAGACGGGCTGGGGCGTCTTGGCCCACACCACCGCGCACAGACCGCCGACAAGGACGAGAAGCAGCAGACCGCTGCACAAACGGCGGCCGGCCGAACAGGCTTTAGCGGATCTCATGGGGAATAAAGGGAGTTTTTGGCCGGAAACTTGCATTCGTTTTCATGACAACAGGCCTCCGATGCATGACCGGTCGCCACAAGCGGCGGCCGGAAGCCGGGACGCCCGACAGCCCGGGAATCACTCGAAGCAAAACTCCAACGTGAAATCACCAAATTCGGTGGAAAACGGAATCGCCACCACCGGTCCGGAGGTCACGTGACTGATGGAATGATTATCGCCGAAGATCACCGTGGGCGTGGACGCGGACAGGTTGAGCCCGATCTGGCTCAACCCGGCCCGGGCTTGCCCGGAAATCATGTTGGTGATTTCGCCCACTGCATCCTTGGCGTCCTGGATGATGTCGGAGATATCGTCGCCCAGCATGTTTTTGACCACGGCAATGGCACACTTTTTCGAAAAACTGATGGAGATACTGCCGTTGCGGTCGCCGGTCAGCCCCACCACCGCCGAGACGTCGCCATTGGCCCCGGCGGCCTTTTTTACATAGGGCTTACCGGGTTTGGGGTCGAGCTGAGCCATCATGGTCAGCACATGACGCGTGGCTTCCACAAAGGGTTTGGCGACTTCGGCATCGGTCGGTTTCATGAGCGGCCTCGGAGTTTCGCGGCGCGACCGGCTTGCTGTCAAGCCCGCAAGCGCGGCGGATGTCTTCTGCCCAACCGCTCTACATCAAAACGCGTCCCCCTGTCACTAGGCAGCGCCACGCGTGTCGCCCCTGGGGAAATTCGCCTTGCCTTGACCGGTCCGATCCAGTAAAAAAGGATAGAAAGAATGATGCGTTTTTCGATAACCACCCGGATTTACAGCCTGTTTTACACTCCTGTCCAGACGGCCGACGCCAGCAAGGCCGACCGGCCGGGAGCGCGGTCGGCATAATGTACACGCGAACCCAACGAGAGGGAGGCGCGAGCTCCCAGGCCAACCGCGGCGCCACCGACTGGCATGCCCTGGAAGTGCAGCTTAACCGCACGCGCTCCATCCTCCAGGAGATTCTCGTCCATTTGCAGGAAGTCCTGCGCAATCTGAAAATGGCCCGCAACGGCGGCTCAGGCGCTGGCTCCACGTCCCGGGCCGAGGCCGGTTCCAGCCGTTTCACCAGCCAGAACGCCCGCACCGCCGGCACAAACGGCAACCGATTCCGGGCCCAATCCTCCACCCAAAGCCAGTCCACCCACTCCGACCGCAGCCAGCCGCCCCCCCAGGGCGGCGCGCACACGGCAGGCACCGGGACCGCCGGCGCGACAAACACCGGGGATCGGTTCCGCAGCCGCCCGCGCCCCTCCGGGTACGAGGCCCGGACCGAGACTGCCAGCCACGCCCGCGCCAGCACCACCTTTGACAAGGCCAAGGCCGAAAGCGCCCGGAACTTCCGCGCCAATACCACATTTTCCCGGACCACGGCCGGTTCCGGCTCCCGGGCCACCACCGGTTCCGCCACTGCCGGCCGGGAACGTCCCCGCACCGAAAGCACCTGGCGCGCCAAGGCCCAGACAGCCGCCGGGCCCGAACGCGAGGCCCGCGCCAATACCAGCCATGGCCCAAGCGCGTCCCAGCGACCTGCGTCATCCAGACCGTCCGCCCGACCCCAGGCCGGGTTCCGCATGGACCAGGAGCGCCAGCACCGGGCCCGGGAAGTCGCCCGCAAAAACGGCATGAACCTCAAGTGCGCCTACGACATCCTGTGCCTGGACTATCCCTGCTCGGCCGACGAGATCAAAGTCGCCTACCGCCAGATGGCCCGGCTGCACCACCCGGACCTCGGCGGCGACGAAGAGGCCATGAAGGACGTCAACGTGGCCTATGAAATGGCCATGCGTTTTTGCGCCGGGCCCCGCCGGGCCAGCGCGGCCTGGGCCGTCTAGCGCCCCACGCGCACTCCCTGCCCCAGCCCTTTCCGCTGTCCGCCGCTGTCAGGCGGCACTTTTCGCACACGCCATTGACGGCGCCGCCGTTCCATGGACTCATGGAGTCGTGGGAGCCCCACACGCTCACGCCACGCCCCACGGAGGAACCATGGCCCCACGCATCCCCCTGACCCCCGACCTGCGCACTGAATATGCCCGGCTGTTCCGAACGGCCCGTCTTCGCCCCGACCAGGCGGCCGCAGTCCACGCTCTGGCCGGACGCATGACCCGACCCGGAAACTGGTCGCGCTACACCCAAGTGGCCGCAACGACCGCCGTGCCGCCCCATGTCATCGCCCTGCTCCACGCCATGGAGGCCGGACTCGACTTCCAGACCCATCTCCACAACGGCGATCCGCTCACGGCCCGGACCGTGCGGGTGCCCAAGGGCCGCCCCCGGGACGGTCAGCCCCCCTTCACCTGGGAAGAAAGCGCCGGCGACGCCCTGACCCTCAAAAAATTCCCCCAATGGACGGACTGGAGCCTGGCCGGGATCGCCTACGTGCTGGAGGGCTACAACGGCTTCGGCTACCGCCTGTATCATCCCGAGGTCAAAAGTCCTTATCTGTGGAGCGCCACCACCGCCTACACCGCAGGCAAGTACGTGGCGGACGGGTCCTGGTCGGCCACGGCGGTCAGCAAACAATGCGGGGCCATGGCCCTGCTTTTGCGTCTGGTGGAGCTCGGGCGGGTCGACCTGCCGCATGCGGCCGAATCCACACCGGAAACACGCGCGACAACCGCACTGACACGAGCCGCTGTCCGGCCGGCCTGGGACGGCCCGGTGCTGCGGCCAGGCGCCACGGGCCTTGCCGTCAGCCTGGTCCAGAACCGCCTCTCCATCCTCGGCTTTCCAGAGGCAGGTCGGGCGGACGGACGCTTCGGTCCCAAAACCACCCAGGCGGTCAAAAGGTTCCAGCGCCTGCACGCCCATGACAAGGCGCTCCCCCTGGCCGTGGACGGCCTGGTCGGCCAACGCACCTGGCAGGCCCTGTTCGCTCCGGTGGCGGCTGCCTAGCCGCGTCTCCGCACACACGCGCTGGTGGTCGCGCGCGCCATTTCCGCCCGATGCGCCGCGGCCACCGCACGATTTGTCCCCTTGCCCGGTGGCAAGCCGCCACCTGGAGGAAATTTGCCTGCCCGGCACATTGCGGGTACGGTGCCGCCAGCCCTCCGTCCTGCAGCCACGCGTTGCGCCAGTTGCACCATGGCAGACGCATGATTTCAGGCCGCCCCCCCTCACACGCGCCTTCATGGCGGTGTTTTTCCTGTTAGCCCTGGCGGGGTGCGTCGGGGAAGACCGGACTCCGCCCGTGGCCCACCAGGGCGTCCTCGATCTGACCGGCTGGGACCCGGATCGGGACGGGCCGATCAAACTCAACGGGGAATGGGCCTTTTACCAGGACAAGCTGCTCGATCCCGCCGCCCTGGCAGGGACCGCCCCGGACAAAACCGAGGACTTCCTGGCCTTGCCCGCGAGCTGGAACGGCGAGACCGCCGCCGGGAAGGATATCGGCACGGTGCTGGCGACAAGCGGCACCCTCGGGACGGACGCGCGCTCGGAAGTGCCGGAACCGTCGCTACGCCTGCCGTCCTGGCAAGCGGACGGACGCCCCCTGGATATAGGGAGCGGGGCCGCCACTGGAAGAGTTGGCCCGGCGCGCGAGCGAGGCAAGCGGCGTGGCCATCACCTTCACCAAACAGATAGGGAACGTTCCCCTGCGCGGGGCTCTACCAGATCGTGGTCGAGCCGAGGCGGGGCAACACGCCCTATGCGCTGCGCGTGACCAAACGCGATCCGCAGGGAAGGAAAACATAAAAAAACTGCGGATCATGGCCTGCCATTCCGTCCGAACCGGCGGAGGGCCCAGGCCGATGCTCAATTTTCCAGGGCCAGATCCCAAGGAGGTCCCTGGGTGGCTTCGAGCGTTTCCCAGTACGCGTTTTCCCGGGGCGGAAACTCTTCCAGGTGCGTAGAAAAGGCCGCGCTTAAAAAAGCGTCCACCCACCAGAATATGTCGAAACGGCGCACAATGGCCCGGAGGGCCCGCATCCGCTGCCGCCGCTGGGCCGGATCCATGGTCGCCCCGTCCCGAATAGCCTCGGCCAGACCGTCCACGTCGAAGGGATTGACCATGACCGCGTGACGGTGCAGCTCCATGGCCGCGCCGGCGAATTCGCTCAGGCACAGGATGCCGGTGGAGGCGGTGTTACAGGCGGCGTATTCCTTGGCCACCAGGTTCATGCCGTCGCGCAGCGGCGTGACCAGGGCCATGTCGGCCGCCACGTAGTAGTTGATGAGTTCCGTGTGGGGCAGGTTGCGGTAGGTGAAATGCACCGGCGCCCAACCCGGTGTGGCATAACGACCGTTCAGCTCCCCCACCATCCGCTCGATCTCCACCTTCATGGTCTGGTACTGGGGCAGCTCCTCGCGACTCGGGACCAGGACCTGGACAAGACAAATCTTCTCCCGCAGTTCGGGGAACCGCTCCAAGGCCACCCGCAGGGCATCCAGCCGCTGGGGCACGCCCTTGGTGTAATCCAGGCGATCGGCACTGAACAGAAGGAACCGGTCTCCGAAGGCGCCCCGGATCGCCCGGGCCGCCTCCTGGCACTCCGGTCGGGCGGCGGCCTCGTTAAAGGCCTTGTAATCGATACCGATGGGGAAGGCGCCAAGGCGGGGCGCACGACCGTTGGCCAACAGGGTCGTGACCTGGCCCCGGCCCTTGCGCGTGGCCGAAGGATAGACCCGCTTGACCGACTCGGCGAAATTGCGCCGGTCGCGCAGGGTCTGGAAACCGATCAGGTCGTATTCGAGCATGGCGTCGATAAGCTGGCGCCGCCAGGGGATCTTGAGGAAAATGTCGGCCGGCGGAAAGGGGATGTGCAGGAAAAAGCCCACCCGCGACCGGCAGCCGGACTCCTTGAGCAGTCCGGCCATGAGCATGAGATGATAGTCGTGGACCCAGATGAAATCCGTGTCCGCCGCGGCCTTGGCGGCGGCCCGGGCGAACTTCGCATTGGCGGTCCGGTAGGCTTGCCAGTAGGCGGGCAGAAAATTGCACGGCATCTGGAATTCGTGGAACAAGGGCCACAGGATCTCGTTGGAAAAGCCCTGGTAATAGCCTTCCACCTCGGCCTCGGTCAGGGGGACCGGCCCGAGGAAATAGCCGGCCTCGCGGGAAAACGACTGGCACATGGCCACGACGCCCCGCTCCGCGGTCCCAGGCCAGCCAAGCCAGATGCCACCACGGTTTTTGAGTACCGGCGCCAGGGCGGTCACGAGGCCGCCAGCGCCCTGGGTGGCGACCAGCCCCCCGTCCGGCCCGCGCTTGATACTGATGGGCAGCCGGTTGGAGACCACGATGAAACGTCGCTTCGAGGTGCTCGCAAGCATATTACCTCCCTGATTCGTTGTTCCCCCCTTCGAACGCCGCGGCAATGCGATCCAGAAAAACAGAAAGCTCCCCGGGCGGGGTCAGATGATAACGGGCGGCCGTGGGCCGCCACCGCAGCCGGACCAGGATCCCCAACCCGTCCGGGCCAAGGGCCGTGAAGGCGTCCTCGTCGGTACGGTCGTCGCCGCAATAGACCAGCACCGCCCCGGGCTGTTCCCGCGCCAGGCAGCGCACGGCCCGGCCCTTGTCCCAGCCCGGCGGCCGCAACTCCAGGCCGCCGTCGAAGCCGTGCAGTTCAAGTCCCGCCTCCCGGGCGAGGCCAAACCAGACCGGTTCGATATGCCGGGACAGGGACCGGACAGCTTCCTCGGGCAACCCCCGCCAATGCAGGGCCAGACTGACAGGCTTGGGTTCCAGGGCCGTGGCGCGAAGCTCCCCGGGCACGGCCGCGGCCCCC
>JAWRKJ010000190.1:0-6473 GCA_040307025.1 Desulfovibrionaceae bacterium
CACGCCTCCGGCGGCCAAAGGGCTGTGCCCTTTGGAATCCCGCAGCGGGAGCGATCCCGGATGCGCAGGGGGCAAGGCCCCGGGTGTTGTCGTGCCCGCGGCCTAGGCCTGGGGCTTTTTCACCTTGACCGTGTCCTTGGCCCCGCACTTGCTGCACTCCAAGGCGTACACGATGCGGTCCTCGGTCTCGGTGATCCTGGTCGGCTTGACGATCTTCCCGCAGACAAGACACTGGAAGGTCGGCGCCGCGTCAGCGGTGGCCGGTTGTTGGCGCATGAATTTCATGGGGTTTTCCTACCGCTCCCGACCGGGCAAGGCAAGAGGCGGGGCTGTCCCTAATGGAGCAGCACCGGAAAGGACGTGGACAGGCCCGTGAGGATGAACTGCACGCCGAGCGCCAAGGTGATCAGGCCGAAGACCTTGGTGAAGATGTCCATGCCGGTGTGGCCGAGCACGCGGATGATGACCGGCGAAAAATAAAACGACAGATAGTTGATGGCGCTTACGGTGCCGATGGCCGCGCCGATTTTAAGCAGCCCGGGCAGGCCGTGGGCTTCCTGGGCGAACAGGATAATGGCGGAAATGACCCCCGGTCCCGAGGTCAGCGGGATGGCGATGGGCACCACGGCGATGGGAATCACCTCGGAGAGGCTGAACGTCTGGGGAGAGTCGCCGTTACTTTTGCTTCTGAGCATGCCAAGGCCGCTCGTTGCAAGATAGAGCCCGCCGGCGATGCGGAAGGCGGCAATGGAGATACCGAAGAACTCCAGCACGGCCGCGCCCATGAGAAAAGACACGGCCATGGTGGCCAGGGAAGCGGTGGTGGCCGTGAGGCACAGGCGATGCTGGGCGCTTTTGCTCAGGCCCTTGCACAGGTTCATGTGCATGGGCAAGGCCGAGATGTTGTTGCCCACGGCAAAGATGCCGAGCAGATAATGCTGGAACGTCACTTCCACAACCGGTAGCCGCCTCCCTAAAAGGTTTTATCCCCGACGCCCCAGTGTATCAAAGGGGGTTTGGGGGAAACGCTTTGCAAAAGCGCCCCCCCCCAACTCTTCCCGTCCTACTTGTAATAAATCTTGATCTCGTTGGTGCCGGGGGTGTCGTTGCCGGGCGTGGGCCGGCCGGCCGTGATGACCACCGGCTCGCCCGGAGCAAAATCCGGACACGTGTTCACGAACGACTCGACCAGGGCCATGTAGTCCGTATCCGTGCCTTCGAGCAGACGCGGCTTCACGCCCCAGGCGAAATTGAGAAAACGCATGACCCGGGGATCGGGCGTCAGCGCGTAGATGGCCTGGCGCGGCCGGCGGCTGGAGGTCAGCCGCGGGTTGGTGCCGCTTATCGTGTGGCAGACCATGGCCTTGCTCTCCAGGTTGTCGGCCACGAGGCAGGCCGAATAGGCCACGAACTTGCCGGGATTTTTCTCCCGCTTGGGGGCATACGGCGCCTGGATGCGCTCCAGATAGTATTCCAGGGCGTTGTCCGAAATCTCCCGCATGACCTTGACCGTCTCCACCGGGTAATCGCCCACGGCCGTCTCCTCGGACAACATGACGCAGTCGGCTCCGTCCAGGATGGCGTTGGCCACGTCCGTGGACTCGGCCCGGGTCGGAATCGGGTTTTTCACCATGGACAACAGCATCTGGGTGGCCACGATGACCGGCCGCTGGGCATGGCGGCAGGCCCGGATGATCCGCTTCTGGATGATGGGCAGGGCCGGAATCGGACATTCGAGCCCCAAATCGCCCCGGGCCACCATGACCGCGTCGGTGATTTTTAAGATCGACTCCAGGTTGTCCACGGCGTTTTGCCGTTCGAGCTTGGAGACCACCGGCACCCACACGCCGTGTTTCTTGATCTCTTCCTTGGTCATGAGGACATCGTTCGCCCCCTGGACAAAGGAGATGGCCAGGGCGTCCACGCCGACGTCCAGGCCTTCGTGCAGGTCCTTGATGTCCTTGGGCGTAAGCGCCGGCATGGGATGGTGCTTGCCCGGGAAGGCGATGCCCTTGTTGGACGAGAGAAGCCCGGCGTTCTGGGCCTCGATCTCGTAGAGCCGGTCGGCCTTGATCTCCCGGGTGACGTGGAACTGGAGCAGGCCGTCGCTCAAATTGACCGCCATGCCGACCCGCAATCCGGCCAAAAGCTCGGGCACGTCCAGGGATACGAACACGCGTTCGTCCCGGGCCGGATCGGGCCGTTCGTCGGGCAGCCCGAGGAGCAGATACTCGCCCTTGCCCACGTTGCGGGGCGAATCCGCCACCTCGCCGATGCGGGTCTTGGGCCCGCACAGATCGCCCAGGGCCGTCAGCGGCACGCCGAACTCCCCTTCCAGCCCCCGGATGATGCGGATGGCCGGCTCGAAATACGCGGCATCGGAATGGGAGAAGTTGAGGCGGAAAATACGCACGCCATGGCGCACCATGTCGCGCATGGTTTCGGGATTGAGGGACGCCGGGCCAAGGGTGGCCACGATCTTCGTGTGCATGGGCTTGCCTCCAGGCGTTTCCGGCCCGGCCGCCCCGGCCCGGGGCCAAAAAGCGGATGCATGCCGGGCGGGTTTGGGGTAAGACTACCCACGGCTGGTTGCCGTTTCGCGACATACCTGTGTATCCGGGAGTGCGCGGAACGACAAGGCCCAAGACCCCGCAAGGAGGAAGATGGCCCATGGCTATCTCGCCGGATTTCAAGGATACCGCCGGATCCGCCTCCCCGACCGGCGACAGCGCCGACGCCACGGCCGGCACTGGAACCTGCAAGGAATCACGCCCGGAACACGAACCGTGTTTCCCGCCGGTCTCGTTTATCACCTTCGTCCTGTCCCTGGCCCATTCGGCCATGGTCCTCATGGGCGAGGCGCCAGAACCGGAATCGGGCCGCTACATGCAAAACCTGCCCGAAGCCAAGCACACCATCGATCTCCTGGCCATGCTCGAATGCAAGACCCAGGGCAACCTCACCGAAGAGGAGGCCGGCGTCCTGTCCAACCTCCTGTGCGAACTGCGCCTGGCTTTCGTCAGAAAACAATAACGTCCCGGAGGACGCACATGGAGACGATTCCCGTCGGTCTGGTCGGCGTGACCGGGTACACCGGTATGGAACTGGCCCGGATTCTGGCCACCCACCCGGTCCTGCGCCTGACCCGCGCCACCTCCCGGGCCGAGGCCGGCAAGCCCTTGCGGGCCCTCTACCCCTTTTTGCAGGGCTTTCCCGCCGGCGACGTGAGCATCACCGTGCCGGACGCGGCCGACCTGGCCGGCGCCTGCCGGCTGGTGTTTCTGGCCGTGCCCCACGGCGCGGCCATGGACTATGCCGCCGCACTGCTGGCCGCCGGCCTGTCCGTGGTCGACCTCTCGGCCGACTTCCGCCTGGCCGACGCCGACATCTACGCCGCCTGGTACGGCCTGGACCACCGCCACCCGGACCTGCTTCCCCAGGCCGTCTACGGCCTGCCGGAACTCTACGCCGCGCGCATCAGGGAAACCAGGCTCACGGCCAACCCGGGCTGCTATCCGACCTCCATCATCCTCGGCCTGGCGCCGGCCCTGGCCGGGGGCCTCGTCGAGACCGACGGCATCGTGGCCGACAGCAAATCCGGCACCTCGGGCGCCGGGCGCAAGGCCGCCGTGCCCACGCTTTTTTGCGAGGTCCACGACTCGTTTCGGGCCTACAACCTGGGCAAGCACCGCCATACCCCGGAAATCGAGCAGGAGCTTTCGAAACTCGCCGGCGCGGACATCCTGCTGTCGTTCAATCCGCACCTGCTCCCCATCGACCGGGGCATCCTCTCCACCATCTACACGCGCCTGACCAGCCATCGGCCCGTGGAGGAGATCCACGCCGCCTACGAGGCCTATTACGCGGATAAACCCTGGGTGCGGGTGCTGCCCCTGGGCATGCTCCCGGAAACGCGGTATGTGCGTGGGACCATGTTCTGCGACATCGGCCTGGTGGTCGACCCGCGCACGGGCCGGCTCATCGTGGTCAGCGCCATCGACAACCTGTGCCGGGGCGCCTCGGGCCAGGCCGTGGCCTGCGCCAACCTGATGTCCGGGCTGCCGGTCGACGCCGGGCTCCACCTGGCGCCGCTCATGCCATAGGAGACGCCATGACCATGGACAATGTTCGCCGGCTGTTCAAGGGCCTGGAAAAGGACCCGGAACTGCGCACCCGGCTTTACAAGGCCGACGGCCAAGCCGGCCGCGACGTCGTGCTGCGGGAAACGGGCTTGTACTTCAGCGACGCCGAATTCGACGAGATGGTGGACGTGCTCCACGTCCAATGCCAGACCCGGGAAGAGGCGGAACGCTTTTTCGAATTCCGCAACTGGTGGGAATTCCTGCGCCGGACGTAACGCCATGCCCGAAACGCCACTGCCCCAATGCGCCCTGTGCCCGTTCGACTGGTCCGAGCGGTATTGCCGCACCGGCAAAGGCAAGGCGCCGGCCGATTGCCCGTCGCTGCGCCTGCGCGCCCTGACCGGCCAGGCCCGCGAGGCCACCCTGGCCCCTGACAACCAGGAATTCGCCCGCCAGGCCTCGCTCCAGGAGGCTGCCTGCTACGGCGGGCGGCAGTCCGGCTACGGGGCCGTGTATCCGCTCAAACCCCGCATCGTCGAAATCGTGGAATTCGCCCGGCGCATGGCCTACCGCCGGCTGGGCCTGGTCTTTTGCGTGGGGCTTCGCCGCGAAGCGGCCGTGGTCCACGAAATCCTGGCCACCAACGGCTTCGAGGTGGCCTCGGTATCCTGCAAGGTCGGCGGCCAGCCCAAGTCCCTGCTCGGCATCGCCCCCCAGGATCAGGTCGATCCGGGCGCGGCCCACGAAACCATGTGCAACCCGGTGCTCCAGGCCATGGTGGTCAACGAGGCCGGCACACAGTTCAACGTGCTGCTCGGGCTGTGCGTGGGCCACGATTCCTTGTTCTTCAAGCACGCCACGGCCATGGGCACGGTGCTCGCGGTCAAGGACCGCCTGCTCGGCCACAATCCCCTGGCCGCCATCTTCCAGTACGAAAGCTACTACCGCTACCTGAAAAAGCCGTTACCGTAGCGGGCTGCGGGGTGGGGTGCGGGGGGAAACGCCTCCGGCGGCCAAAGGGCTTCGCCCTCTGGACTCCCGAGAAGGGAAACCATACCCGCGCGGTAGGCAGCAATGTGCCCGGCGTGACCGCAATTTCAGACCGCCTTGGCCAGCATGATGGCCAGGGCGTTGACCGTGGCCCCGGCCAGGGCCGAGCCGCCCTTGCGCCCGGAAACCGCGATCCAGGGCACATCGGCCCGGGACATGAGCAGCGCCTTGGCCTCGGCCGCGTTGACGAAACCCACCGGCATGCCGATGACCAGATCCGGCGGCGCACCCCCCTCATCCAGACGCTTGAGCAGCCGCAACAAGGCGGTAGGCGCGTTGCCGATGGCAAAAATCAGCCGACCAGGCAAAGCGAGCCCCGCATCCACGGCTGCGGCCGCCCGGGTGCCGCCCACGGCCTGGGCCGCGGCCAACACCTCCGGCTCGTTGAGCAGACAGCGCACCTGGCAACCAAGCGGCGTCAGCCGGCGCAACGGAATGGCGCACCGGGCCATCTCGGTGTCCGTGACCACGGTCGCACCGGAAGACAGGGCGGCCAGCCCCGCTTCCACGGCCCCCGGCGAAAATCGCACCAGATCCAGCAGCTCGAAATCGGCCGTGGTGTGGATGAGCCGGCGCACGATCTCCCACTGCCGGCCGGCAAAGGGCCTGGGCTCGGGCGTTTCGGCGTCGATGATGGCCAGGGAGCGCGCCTCGATGGCCTCGGGCGCGGTGATGGGCAAAAGCGTGGGATCGGCAGGCTTCATGGTCACCTCGTTTGGCCTTTGTACCGCCTTTTCCAACCCAGGCCAAGCCAGCGTATGACGATTCGTGGCCTTTTGGCTTATTTTTTCATTGACAAATAGCACGATTTATTTTTTGTTATACATCAGGTCGCGTTTTGACGAACCAGCGGGCGTTTCCACTTCCGGGAACCTGTTTCGCACGGATGATCCGCGACCACCCGCGGGTCAACCCGTATCGCGCAGGCAAGCGCTGTTTTGGCACCGCACCGTTTGCCGCGCCCCTGGCGCATTCCGCGCCCGGCCACGCCCTCAAGGCCATGGCCGCTCCACCGCCGAGGAGCGCCATGGCCTTGGTTTTTTCAGACAGCGGGCCGACCGTGCCCGCCTCAAAAACTCCCTTGTCCCACCGGCTTGCGAACGTCTTTTCGGCTTCCCCACGGTCTCCGGCGAAAGAAAACGTCCACAGCGTTAAATTGATCTTGATTCTTATTTTCATTTAGTACAGAGTGCCTTCAGCCCAAGCAACAAGCTGCGGGCCACCCTGACGCCGACAACCTTCCCGCGGTCCGTTCCAGACCGCTGCCACGAACACGCGCATCCCACCCACCTCCATAACCCTCCAACCCACGACGACCGGCCGGGGCCCTCGGGCCCCGGC
>JAWRKJ010000191.1:0-4412 GCA_040307025.1 Desulfovibrionaceae bacterium
GCTGCTCGGTCTTTCCTGAACCTGCCCACATCTTGAGCGTCGCAGACTGCTCAGAAGTCAAATCTACCCGGATACGTGCGCCCATGCGGCCTCCTTTGTGGAGACCACTATATACACTTTCTTCAAGGACACAACACTAGGTCCAGGAGGTCTGTCGCCAGTCCATGCCGGCCGGGATGTGTCCTTGCTGACGGGCGAGGAGTTCAAGGGGCACCAGGGCCAGGCCCGCAACCTCCGGCGACATGCCGGGCCACGGATCACCCTCGATCTCGGCCAGGGAGTGGTTGCAGCGCTGGCACACCGCCACCCGCTCCGTCGGAAAGTCCGGCATGGCGTAGACTTGCCGCCGGGTGCCGGCGGCGTCGCAAAACGGACACTGGGTCGCCGTGAACCGCCAGGTCGTGGCGCAAAACGAACAAGTCATTTCCCGCACGCCGTCCTTCACCCGCGACAGGCTCGGCCAAGAGCCGCACACCGGACAAAAACCTCGGTTCCAGGCCACGCCTTCCACAAAAGGTTTGAGCACCCGCCCCCGGGCCATGGCAATGGGCGCGAGCATCTGCATGCACCAAAAGCTCAAGGATTTTGCTTCCACACCCAGGGCATGGGCCGTGCGTAACACGAACTTCCCCCGGTCGGCCACCGTATCCCGGACCATTTCGAGCAGAAAACCTTCCTTGCGCATGGCGGCCAGGCCAATATTGAGCAGATCCGTGCGCACGGCCGGAAACCCCTGGGTGAGCACCTGATGCAACGCATCGAACACCCATCGCACCGTGGTTTCGTCCAAGGGCAAGGCATCCCTGGTTTCCAGGCTGGCACCCAGGGCCAGCCGGGAGGTGTCCGGCGGCGTATCCGGCATCCGCCTGGCCGTCTCCACCAGCTTGTCCACCAATCCGGGCCGGGCCAACAACAGTCCCACGAACGGATCGATAAAGGCACGCGCATGGGGCCGTTCCCGGCGCAACCGGGCCACATCCTCGGAGACGGACTGGAGTTCCAGGGGTTCGCTTGGCATGACGCCTCCTTGCGCGCCGGTGACAGCGTTTTGACGACCGCTGCCGGCGCTGCCCACAATACCCGGACGCGTCAACTCCGGCACGTCCTTCTGACCCGTTTCACTTCTATTATGATTAACAGAATAGGTTTTCTTTTCAGCTTTCTATCTTTTAATAATCTACCATTTCGGATTGATAACCGGCAATCGGTGCCAAAGCTTGAGCAACACGATTTTATTTGCCCACCGGTCTCCCCGTTTTTTATAAAATGGTGTGTCTCACCCGGAAAGAAAAAGGTTCACATCTCGATCCGCAACGAACGGAACGGTGCAACAAAAGGAGGTCTCATGGGCATTTCCCGGAGAGGATTCATAAAACTGACCGGGGCCGGGCTGGCCTGTCTGGGTCTGGGGGATCTGGGCCTGTCTCCCCAAAAGGCCATGGCCTACGCCACCACCCTGCGCATCGCGGGCGCCAAGGAGGTGCAGTCCACCTGCCCGTTCTGCTCCTGCGGGTGCAGTATCCTGATGTTCGTCAAGGACGGAAAATTCCTGAGCTCTGAAGGCGATCCGGACTATCCGGTGAGCGAAGGAGCCTTGTGCGCCAAAGGCGCGGCCTTCCATGCCATGCACGTCAGTCCCCACCGGGTGCTGAAGCCCCGCTACCGGGCGCCGGGCAGCGAGGCGTGGGAGGAAAAAGACTGGGATTTCGTCCTGGACCGCATCGCAAAGCGCGTCAAGGAAACCCGGGACCGCGACTTCATGGAGAAAAACGCCAAGGGCCAAACCGTCAACCGTGTCGAATCCATTTTCCAGCTGGGCACCTCCCAGATGGACAACGAGGAATGCGCTGTCAGTCATCAGATGCTCAGAAGCCTGGGGGTCGTCCATATCGACCATCAGGCCCGTATCTGACACTCGCCCACTGTACCGGCTCTGGCAGAGTCGTTCGGACGCGGCGCGATGACCCAGCACTGGATTGACATCAAGAACGCAAACGCCATTCTCATCATGGGCAGCAATGCCGCCGAGCATCACCCGATTTCCTTCAAGTGGGTGCTGGCGGCCAAGGATGCCGGGGCGACCGTCATCCATGTGGACCCGAAATTTTCCCGGACCTCGGCCCGATGCGATTTCCATGTGCCGCTTCGCTCCGGCACGGACATCGCCTTCCTCGGCGGCATGATCAAATACATCCTGGACAACGACCTCTACCACAAGGACTATGTGGTGGAGTACACCAACGCGGCCTTCCTCGTCGGCGACGGCTACACGTTCAAGGACGGCCTGTTTTCCGGCTTCGATCCGGCGACCAAGCGCTACGACCAGAAGAAATGGGCCTTTGCCAAGGACGAAAACGGCATTCCCAAGCGCGACGCCACGCTCAAGGACCCGCGCACCGTCTTCCAATTGCTCAAAAAGCACTATTCCCGCTACACCATCGACAAAGTGTCTTCCATCACCGGCGTGTCCAAGGACAACGTGCAAAAGATCTACGCGATCTTCGCCGCCACGGGCAAACCGGACAAGGCCGGCACCATGATGTACGCCCTGGGCTGGACCCAGCATTCGGTCGGCGTGCAAAACATCCGCTGCGCCGCCATGATCCAGCTCTTGCTCGGCAACATCGGCGTGGCCGGCGGCGGCATCAACGCCCTGCGCGGCGAGCCCAATGTCCAGGGTTCCACGGACCATGCCCTCCTGTGGCACATCCTGCCCGGGTACCATCCGGTGCCGAGCACCAACTGGCCGTCCTTGGCCGAGTACAACAAGGCCAACACTCCGGTCACCAAGGACCCCAAGAGTGCCAACTGGTGGGGGAACCGGCCCAAGTATGTGGCGAGTCTGCTCAAGGCCTGGTTCGGCGACGCGGCCACGGCCGAAAACGAGTTCGGCTACGCCTGGCTGCCCAAGGTCGATCCGGGGATGGACTACGCGAGCCTCTACCAGTTCGACCGGATGTACAAGGGCGCCATCAAGGGCGGGTTCATCTTCGGCCACAACCCGGCCCAGTCCATGCCCAACACCCACAAGATCCGCAAGGCGCTTACCCACCTCGACTGGCTGGTGGTGGGCGAGGTCCACGACACGGAAACCTCGTCCTTCTGGAAGCAGCCGGGCTACAATCCCAAGGACATCAAGACCGAGGTGTTCCTGTTGCCGGCCTGCCAGCGCGGCGAAAAGGACGGCACCACCTCCAACTCCGGCCGCTGGCACATGTGGCATTACAAGGGCTGCGAGCCGGCCGGCGACAGCCAGTCCATGGGCTGGATGGTCGTCGAGATCATGAAGCGGGTCAGGGATCTGTACAAAAAGGAAGGCGGCGCTTTCCCGGAGCCCATCCTCAATCTGGACTGGTACGAGCACTACGACGCGGACGTCATGGCCAAGAAGATCAACGGCACCTTCACCCGGGACGCCACGGTCAACGGCAAGGAATTCAAGAAGGGCGATCAGGTGCCCTCCTTCGTCTTCCTGACCGACGACGGCTCCACCTCCTCCATGAACTGGCTCTACACCGGCTGCTACGGACCGACCGGCAACCTGGCCCAGCGCCGTGACCACACGCAAACGCCGATGCAGGCGAAAATCGGGCTGTTCCCCAACTATTCCTGGGCCTGGCCCGTCAACCGCCGCATCATCTACAACCGGGCGTCCGTGGACGTAAACGGTAACCCGTTCAATCCCGACAAGCCCGTCATCGCCTGGCAGGACGGCAAATGGATCGGCGACATCCCGGACGGCCCCTGGCCGCCCATGGCCGATCCCAAGGGCAAGTACCCGTTCATCATGCACACCGAGGGTCACGGCCAGATCTACGGCCCCGGCCGCGTGGACGGTCCCTTCCCGGAACACTACGAGCCGGCCGAGACGCCGGTGGCCCACCACCCGTTCTCCAAGCAGCTCACCAACCCCTGCATGAAGGTCATCGAGAGCGACATGGACAAGCTGGCCAAGCCCGGTGATCCGCGCTTCCCCATCGTGCTCACCACCTACAGCATGACCGAGCACTGGTGCGGCGGCGGTGACACCCGCAACACTCCGGCCCTGCTCGAGGCCGAACCCCAGCTCTACGTGGAAATGAGCGTTGAGCTGGCCAAGGAAAAAGGCATCAAAAACGGTGATCCCATCATCGTGGAGAGCCTGCGCGGCAAGGTCGAGGCCATCGCCATGGTCACCGTGCGCATGACGCCGCTTACCGTGCTCGGCAAGACCGTGCACCTCATCGGCATGCCGTTTTGCTTCGGCTGGACCACACCGGGTGTTGGCGACGCCACCAACCGGCTCACCGTGTCGGTGGGCGATCCCAACACCACCATCCCGGAGTACAAGGCCTGTCTGGTCAACGTCCGCAAGGCCGACAAGGTGACGGAGCTTGCCGTCTGAACCGCGAACCGGCCGGGGAGTCCCCCAC
>JAWRKJ010000192.1:0-3286 GCA_040307025.1 Desulfovibrionaceae bacterium
GGCCGGGCTGGGCAGGCGATGCGGAGAAAAGGCCTAGTAGGCCTCTTCGTAATCCAGATCTTCCTTGGTCACGGGGTGGCGGAAGGTATGCATGCTCCAGGCCTGGTAGGCGATGACCAGGGGCACGAAGACGAGCGCCACGCCGAGCATGATGGAGAGTGTCAGGGGCGAGGAGGCGGTTCCTTCGATGGTCATGGACCAGGCCGGGTTGAGGCTTGACGGGAGCAGGGCCGGGTAGATGCCCATGACGCCGAACATGGCCGTGCCGAAGATCAGGACGGCCGATCCCACCCAGGCGCCGAAGATCCGGCCCTTGCGGCGGCAGCGGCAGCTCGCGAGCAGTCCGCCCACGGGCACGAGCAGCAGCAGGAACAACGCCGGCATGGCCAGGTAGTTGGTGAACAGGTGCGTGGCCAGGGCGGAGTAGGCCAGGAAGATCACGACGACCGCGGCCACCAGGAACCAGAGCTTGGCGGCCAGGGCCACGGCCCGGGTCCGGATGTCGCCCTCGGATTTGAACGCCAGCCACAGGGCGCCGTGGTGCATGAAGAGCAGCACGAACAGCACGCCGCCGGCCAGGCCGTACGGGTTGAGCAGGGTAAAGAGGTTGCCCTGGAAGATGCCCTCGGCATCGAGGGGAATCCCCTTGAAGATGTTGGCAAAGGCCACGCCAAGGAGCAGGGCGGGCAGAAAGCTGCCCAGGAAGTTGCAGGTGTCCCAGATCTTGCGCCAGGTCGGGCTGTCCACCTTGGAGCGGAATTCGAACGACACGCCGCGGATGATGAGCGCGAACAGCAGCAGCATAAGCGGCGTATACAGTCCCGAGAACATCACGGCGTAGGTCTTGGGAAACGCGGCGAAGGTCACGCCGCCGGCCGTGATGAGCCACACCTCGTTGCCGTCCCAAAACGGCCCCATGGCGTTGTACATGATGCGTTTTTCATCGTTGTTCCGGGCGAAAAACGGCATGATGGTGCCGATGCCGAGATCGTATCCGTCCAGGAGGAAATAGACCGCCCAGAGCACTCCCCAGAGGATAAACCAGATGGTACCGAGATCCATGGCCTTTCTCCTTTGTTCCACCGGCCGGCCGGGCCGGGTTCAAACATGCGCGACGTCCGCCTCGATGTCCGAGCGGGCCTAGGCCGGCTGCTTGCGGGCGTACTTGGCCAGCAGGTAGATGTCCAGGGCCGCAAGCAGGATGTAGACGATGAAAAATGCCGCCAGGCTGATGGCCACCTGGGAGGTGGCGATGGGCGAGACCGCGTCCTTGGTGCGCATGAGGCCGTAGACGATCCAGGGCTGCCGTCCCACCTCGGCCACGGCCCAGCCGGCCTGCAGTCCGAGATAGGGCACCGGGATGGCCCAGACCAAAAGCTTGAGCCAGCGGGGCGAGGCATCGACCGGATGGTGGCGCATGATGAAGGCCAGGATGCCGAGCACGATCATGAGCGTGCCGAGGCCTACCATGAGGCGAAACGCGCTGAAGGTCAGGGTCACGGGCGGGCGGTCTTCCTTGGGGAAGTCCTTGAGGCCCTTGACCACGGCCGAGGGGCTGTTGAAGGCCATGATGCTGAGGATGCCCGGAATGCGGCCGATGGCCAGGCTGTTGCCCTCATTGGCCGGATCCGGGACGGCGAGCAGGTACATGGGGGCGTTGGCGGTGGTTTCCCAGTGGGATTCCATGGCCGCGAGCTTGGCCGGCTGGACCTCGGCCACGATGTTGCCCTGCCGGTGGCCGACCAGGGCCACGGCCACGGAGAAGATCAGGGCAAAGGCGGCGCCGATGCGAAACGACTTGGTGAAGAAATCGACGCTCTGGCGGCGCAGCAGGTGCCAGGCCGAGACGCCGAGCACGAAAAAGCCGGCCAGGGCCAGGGCGCCGGTCACGGTGTGCAGAAACTGGTTCCAGGCATAGCCGTTGGTGATGACCTCGGTGAAGCTCGACAGTTCGGCCCGGCCGTTCCTGATGGCATAGCCCACCGGGTGCTGCATGAAGCCGTTGGCCAGGATGATCCAGACGGCCGAGAGGTTGGAGGCGATGGCCACAAGCCAGATGGCCGTGGCGTGGAGCTTGGGCGAGAGCTTGTTCCAGCCGAAGACCCACACGCCGATGAAGGTGGATTCCAGGAAAAAGGCGGCCGTGGCCTCGATGGCCAGAAGCGAGCCGAAGATGTCACCCACGTAGGTGGAGTAGCGTGACCAGTTGGTGCCGAACTGGAACTCCAGGGTGATGCCCGTGACCACGCCCAGGGCGAAGTTGATGAGGAACAGCTTGCCCCAGAATTTGGCCATCTTTTTGTACGTTTCGTCGCCCGTGCGCACGTACTTGGTCTCCATGATGGCCACGATGACGGAGAGCCCAAGTGTGAGCGGCACGAAGATGAAGTGGATGAACGTCGCGAAGGCGAACTGCAACCGCGAAAGCATGAGGGTATCCATAACCTGTCTCCTTTCCCACCGAATTGTCTATGCCACCGGTCACTCTGACCGTTTCCCGGGCTGCTTGGATTCGCACGCGGCCAGGCTGGCCAGGCTGATGCCGTCCAGGGTTCCGCGCAGTTGGTTCCTGGCCTTGTCCCAGATGCGATGCACGGCGCAAAGTGCACTGCGGTCGCAGGATTCGGGACGATGCACGCAGTCGTTCAAAAAGATTTCCCCGTCGATGGCTTCGACCACCGTAAGCAGGGAGAGGTCCTCGGGGCGGCTGATCAGCTCGTAGCCGCCGTGGGCGCCCTGACGGATGGCGATGATGCCGGCGCGGGCCAGGTTTTGGGCTACTTTTCCCAGAAACTGGGCCGGAATGTCCATGGCTTCGGCGATTTCCTTGCGCCCGATGACTTTTCGGTCCCGGTTGGTGGCCAGGTACAGGACGCAGCGGATGGCGTATTCGCCGGCACGGGTCAGGCGCATGGATGCCTCTTAAATTGGATTAATCGGACACGATTGATCCAATATCCGGGCCGGCCCGATCTGTCAATGTCTTATCCGTTTTTCGCCCTGGAATTGAGCCGGATACCGGGTGAAACGGGCGGGAATCATGCCGGGATCATAGCACGCTCGATAAAAAGGGGAAGCGGCAATCGCCCCGGCCGGGGCGACGGGAAGGCGAAAAGTCGGTGCGCTCCGGGCATGCGTGGCTTGCCGGGGGCTTTTTTCCCCTGCGTAGCGAAAAAAACTGGAAACTGAAGCCTGCTTTGCTATGGTGCAGGCTGGAATACATCCGGTAAGGAGGGAAACATCATGAAACGTGTGCTGTGCGTGGTTCTGTTTCTGATCGCCCTGG
>JAWRKJ010000193.1:0-30600 GCA_040307025.1 Desulfovibrionaceae bacterium
CCCCCCCCCCCCCCCCCCCCCCCCCCCCCCCCCCCCCCCCCGCCGGAGGCATCTTTTTCTTCTCCCTTACGTCAACGCCACCAGTTCGAGATCGCCGACCAGGCCGACCAGGTCGCCGAGTTGGACGAAGGCCCCGCGCACACCGCGTTTGGCCATGCCCGAGGCGGCATCCAGCACGCCTTCCATGTCCTCGGCCGTGACGAGCAGGTTGGCCAGGGCCGTAGCCGCGGCATCGGCCACCGCGCCCTGGTCGGCCACCACCGTGACCATGTCCGCCTGGCCCAGGGACAGGGAATGGCCCACCTTGGCCGAGGAAGCGCAGATCGCGGCCGGCAGTTTTTCCGGTGCGAAGCGCAGGCCCAGGCGCGCGCCTTCCACGGGTTTGGCGAGCAGGGCCACCGTGCGTTCGACCGGGGAGCGGATGACGATGTCGCCGCCGTTTTCGACGAGCAGGCTCGGGCAGTCCGCTGCGAAACGGTCCACCACGGCCTGGGACATGGCGCCGGCCACGGCGGCCATGGGCCCCACCCCGAACCGGGCCGCGGCCTGGGCCATGTCCCGGGCGATGGCCGGCGCGTCCGCGGGGACAGGCACCGGGGCGAGGCTTTCCCGGAACCCGGGATGGAGCAGCATGTGGTTGGTCAGGGCGGCGCGCAGGCTGCGGACATGGTCCGCGATTTCCCGGGCCAGGGGTTTCGCGGCCACCACGTACAGGTCGGTCTGTTCCACCACCACCTGGAAAGCGGTCTCGCCCGGTCTCGGGTGCAGGGACTGCCTGTAGGCGCGGTTGGAATCGGTATGGAGCATGGCTCGCCTCCGGCGGTCGAGGGGATCATCCCCCAGGTCCCCTCAAGGGGTGTGTGCCAGGAAAGGGAACATGCCTGTTTTGGGGGACGGTTGGAAGCGCGGAGTGCGGGGCGGCTTGGCAGGGCGAGAGTCGCCATGTAGGATCAACGCATGGAAACGGGTGCGGATATCTTGGTCTCGGTGGTCATCCCCACCTTGGACCGGGGAGATCGGGTGGTGCGGGCCGTGGCCTCGGTGCTCGGCCAGACCCACCGGGCCTTGGATGTCATCGTCGTGGACGACGGGTCCACGGACGACACCCGGGAGCGTCTGGCGACCCTGGCCGATCCGCGACTGCGGGTACTCGGCCACGAACGGTCCCGGGGGGTGTCGGCCGCGCGCAATACCGGCCTGGCCGCAGCCTGGGGGCACTACCTGGCCCTGCTCGATTCCGACGACACCTGGCTGCCGACCAAGATCGAGCGTCTGCTCGCTTTTGCCCGGGCCGGCGGGTATGTGATCTGTCAGAATCAGGAAATCTGGCTGCGGGGCGGCCGGCGGGTCAATCCCGCCCAGGGGCACGACAAGGTGGACGGCTTTTTTTTCGAAGAGGCGCTTGCGCGCTGTCTGGTCAGCCCGTCGAGCGTGCTGTTCACCCGGGAGCTGCTCGACACCGTGGGCGGATTCGACGAAACGCTGCCGGCCTGCGAGGATTATGACCTGTGGCTGCGGACCCTGGTGCGCTACCCGGTGGGGCTGCTCAACGAATGGCTCACCGTGCGCCACGGCGGCCGGCCGGACCAGCTGTCGGCGTCGATGGTGGGCCTGGATTTGTTTCGCATCCGGGCCATGCTCAAGCTGCTCGGACAACCCGGCCTTTCCGCCTGGCACCGGGATTGCATCTTGAGGGAACTTGGGCGCAAAACAGCCATCTATAGGCGCGGTTGCCTCAAAAACGGCCTTCCCGAGGAGGCCGAGCGCATCCGGGGCCTGGTGGACGCGGCACAAAAAACAGCCCCGGCGACCGATTGCGCGGTCCCGGGCATGGCCCAGGCCGGCCCTGCGGCGCCCGGGTCAAGGGACTGACACCGGCGTCAGGGCGCCACTTCGCGCTTGGTGATGGCCTCGGACTTGACGCGGGTCAGGGTGTAGGTCAGGGAGGCCAGAACGTGTTCCCGGATATCGCCGGCGGCGATGATGAACAGCAGATCGTCACCCGGCTGGAAATGCCCGGCCCTGGCTTCGACCAGCACCCGGAACATGCCGGGCATGGCCTCGCCCTCCCGGCGGATGGTTTCCACCAGGTCCTGGTCCACCACGACGTCCAGGGAGGCGACGGGGGCGCCATTTCGCGACGTGGCCCGGGCCACGCCGTTGTGCACGAGCACCATGCCGACCTTCTCGAGGAAGCCCGGCTCGGCCTTTAACGCGGCAATGGTTTTCGAAATGTCCATGCGCGGCAAGTAAGGGAGAACCGCCCCGTTGTCCACCGCTTATATCACCCATCTTTTGGACCGGCTGCCCCATGTCGGCTCCACCCGCATGGTGCAATCGGGCATCGGCGTTTGGGTCGTCTGGTCCGGGCAGCTCGATACGGCTTTCGACGCCATGCTGGCCGAATACGGCGGCTTCCGCATGGCCGAGGCGCCGGGACAGGCCCTGTGGTATTTTTTCGACGATGAGGCCTTCCGCGTCCTGGCCCGCATTTTTGTCTGGGGGCAAGTCACACCCATACCGGTGTTCGTGGAGGTGTTTACGGCCTCCATGCTGGTGGGGCCCAAATTCGAACGCTCCCTGACCATGTCCGTGGAGCTCTCCCGCCAGAACGCGACCCCTGGGGATGGCGTGGAAATCCTGGTCCACCCCAACCTCAAGGGCCATATTCCCCTCATCCCCGGCCTCACCTCCACCCCGGCCAAATCGGCCACCGGCTTGGCCCGGGTGGCTTTCGAGCGCCTGGAAGCCGATCCCAACCTGGCCTATGAATCGAATCTGGACTGGCTGTGTGTCCTGCATCCCTTGGGAGATCCCCTCAAGCGGGACACGGCCGAGGGTTGGCGCAACATCGCCGAGGAACTCGTGGATGTCATGGACCGGCTGGGGCTCAAGTTCCTACGCCACGAGGCCTTCATCCTGCTCGAAACGAGCGGGCTGCGGCTTTTCCGCACCTGGTGCCGGGACATCATCACCCGCATCGCACGCCTCAAGGAGGCGGCCGACGCCGGCGAGGAAGGACAGCTCAATCGCTACTGGCCGAGCGTTCTGGCCGCCGTACCGGCCAAGGGCCGCACCCTGGGCAAGGACCTGCCCCGCCGCCTGGGGTTGGATTGGGACAAGCTGGCCCCGGACTATCCGCACATGAATTTCCGTTCTGCCTTTTTGCTCGGTGACGAGTTCACCATCCAGGAGGCCCGCTACCTGTCCCGGGGCGTGAAAATGGAGGACTGGTGCAGCGTGGGGTTGGCCCGGATCGGCGAGTCCGAACCCCGGGGCGCCCTGGTCGTACCCCTGCCTGGCAGCCTGTCCGGGGGGGATGCCGCACCGTGTTTTTATTGCGGCCTCAACAACCACCAGGCCAAGCAGTGTCCGTCCAAGTCCCTGGCCGCCCCACGCCCCGCGGCCTGGGAGCGGCTGGGCCAGATGGATCTCGGCCACCTGGAAGCCGTGTCCCAGAGCCTGGAGACCGCCTTGGCAAAGGACCCGGTCACGGCCATGACCGCTTGCCTGTCCGGCAAGGAGGAAAAGGACGTCCTGCTGCAGGCCATTTTCGAGATCGAGCTGCCAAGCCAGTTGCGCACTCTCGAAATGGTCTGGCGAAGCCGGGGTAAGGACTTGCCGGCGGGTCTTGGACAGCTGGGTGCCCGGGAGGGGGAATTCCTCTGGGATGCCTTGTCCGCGCTTCGCTCGGGCAATGCCGAAGCCTACGAGGCGGCCATGGCCCAAGCCTTGTTGCGCTACCCGAGGGCTTACCAACCCAAGTCACTCCAGGGGTTCGCCTCCATGGAAGACGGGGACTGGACCAAGGCGGTCTACTATTGGCAGGAATCCGGCCGGCTGTGCTACACGGCCCTGCAACGCGCCTATTTTTTGTTTCTCCAGGCCCGGGCCATGGAAATCCAGGGCGACTACCACAAGGCCATCGCCCTCAACCGGGACTGTCTGCGCGAAGCCCCGAAATGGACCGAACCCCTCTATCGCCAGGGGGCCTGTCTCGTAAAGATGGGCTTCACCGACCAGGGCATGCACTATTTTGTTCCTTTGATCGAGGCGGACACGAGCCTGTTCAACCGGGTGATGGTGGACCCGGAACTGGAGCGGGGGCGGCTCCATGTGCTCTCCGCCTTGTGGCGGATTTGGAAGGCCACCCAGGAGGAGGTCAAGCAGGAACTGGCCTCCTTGGCCGAACTATCCGAGTCGTTGCGGGCCCATTTCCTCGAAGGCGAACCCTACCTCGCCGAGACCGAGGCCCGGGTGCAGAACCTGGGCAAGTTCGGCAAGGTCAGCAACTACGTGGCGTACAAGCGCCTGGAAACCGGTCTGGAAACGCTGTGGGAGGACTACCGCAAGAACCTCGATGTCGAAATCAAGGCCATGCAGCAGTCCCAGGGCAGGCAGTTCGAGGATTTGAAGTCCGTGCAACGCGAGGCGGCCTGGTTTCCCTTCCCGACCCTCTTGCGGGAGTTCAACCGCGACTTTAACTTTTGCGCGGCCAAGCTCAACTGGATGCGCACCTCCTCCCTGGCCGAAGCCGAGAATTTCCACAAGACCAGAGAGTTCCTGCCCCAGGTGGACGAGCGTATCCGGACTTTGCGCACCCGGCTTATTACGCTGCGCATCGTGCGCGATTCGACTTTTTTCGTCATGCTGCTCGGGCGCAACTTCATGTGGATGGAAGTGGCCGGGCTGGGGATGTCGCTGGTTTTGGTGCCGGTGTTTGTCTATTTCTTCCAGCGTGCGGGCCAGGGCTGGGTGGCGGACATGATGGAGCAGCAGAAATGGCAGCTGCAAAAGGGGCTGGTGGTCATTTTGAGCATCGCCGCCCTGGCCCTGGCCGCCATCAAGACCGCCCTCACCTTTGACACGAGAAAACGCAAACTGTTCCAGCTGGCCGAAGAGGGCAAGCTGCCCCAAAAAAAGCCCAAGAAAAAGGTCAAGCCGAAGGCCAAGGCCAAAGCCAAGCCCAGGGCGAAAACAAAATAGCACGCGAACGCCTGGTGGGGGCTTTCCAGAGCTGGTGCGCCGTGGTGCCTTTGCCCGATTCGGGACCGGTGCGCGATCCTGACGAGAACAAAAAAGGCGACGGGTTGCCCCGCCGCCTTTTTTCCTCGAGGAACGCTCAGCCTACACGCAGCCGGTCGGCTTGGGCAGACCAGCCATTTTGCAGGCTCCCTTGCCCGGTCCGGACGGGAACAGCTCATAGATGTGCTTGAGCTTGAAGCCGGTCACCTTGGACAGGATGCGGACCATGGGGGCGATACCGTTTTTCTTGTAGTAGTCCTGCAGGAACTCGATGACCTTGTTGTGCTCATCGGAAAGTTCCTTGATGCCCTCGGAATCCTTCACGTAGTCAACCCACTCGAGGGTCCAGTCTTCGAATTTCTGCAGGAAGCCGTCTTCGTCGACCTCGAACGTTTTGCCTTTGTACTCGACTGTTGCCATGCGCATCCTCCTTACAATGTTGATACAACGAGCGCCTGGAGTGTGTAGGCCATTCCTGGCGGTTGCCTTGCGCCTGCCCGTTCCCGGGAGGCATCACCCATAGATCAGAGCACCCTTGATGCCCGATGGGTCTTGATTGTCAGGGTTCCGTCGCGTGCTCAGGTTCCCGTGTTATTTTTTGAACATAAGCAGATACAAAAGGTTTTGTCAATGGTTTTTCGCCACAGGGGCGACAACTCGACAACGGAATCGTCATGTATGTGACCCTGTTGCAGTATTATTCGGCTCAATTCCCGCGCCGAGGAGCCTTGCGAGGTGTGTGCGCGCGAAATCCAGGCTGGCGTCGAGCTCCAAGGCGGCGCCGAGGTAATGGGCCGCCTGCTCCGGGTGGTCGAGGCGCAGGTGGCACAGGCCCAGATTGGCCAGATCCATGGCCGAGCCAGCGTCCAAAGCCAGGGCGGCCTGGAAATCGTCCGCCGCTTCCCGGTAGCGGCCGGCCTTGAACCGGGCCACGCCGCGCAGGTTGCAATATTCCTTGACCTCGGGGCAGGCGGCAATGGCCCGGTCGAGATGGGGTTCGACCGCCTCCCAGTCGCCGAGCAGGGACAGGGCATAGGCCTGGTAGAAGGCGGCCAGGGCCCGGTCCTCGTCCAGGGGTTGCAGGGCCTCGGCACAGGCGAATTGGGGCAGGGCCGCTTCGGGATCGTCCAGGCGCAGGGAGAGCAGTCCCTCGAAAAACGGCACAAAGGGCGCGCTGGGGTAGAGCTCGGCAAGCTTGGCCAGGCCCTTGTCGGCCGTGGCCGGATCGGCCTGTTCGGCGAGAATGCGGCCGGTGAAAAGCCCCAGGCTCGCCGAGGGCGTGCGTTCCCGAAAGGCGAAGCCGGGCACGAAATTGTAGTTGGCGGCCAGGCCCAGTTCCGGATGGGTCGTGTCCACGGTAAAAAGCGGATAGCCGCGCGCGGCCAGGGCTCTGGCCAACTGGTCCAATTCCCCGGCAATGTCGTCCCCGGCAATGGAGGGCAGGCCGGCAAGGGGCACGACCGGACCGTCCATGACCCAGGCCGCGGCCTCAAGGGTGGCGATCTTGGGCAGTCCCGAGGCCTCGTAGTTGCTCGACGTCTCGAAGTCGCCGGCCAGCTGGGCGATTTCGGTCAGGGCCCGGATGGCGGCCTTGGTCGGCGAGCTGGCCGTGCCGGCCGTGAAGACGATCTCCGAGGACCGGGGAAACGTGGCCGGGTCATAGGCCAGGGCCGCGACCGTGGGCACGGGCAGTCCCAGGCTCAGGTCCTTGAGCCACACGCGCACGCCTTCCCGGTCGAAGGCGGCGAGCAGCCCGGCAAGCACCGGATCGTCGCAGCTCGCCGGGTCGATGGTCGGCAAGGTGGGCCGCTCCCGGTCGATGCGGGCGCAGACATGGCGTTCGACCAGTTCGCAGGCCCCCTGGAGCACGGATTCCGCAAAACAGTTGCCGGCGGATGATCCGTTGAATTCGTTGAGGATCTTGAACCAATCGAGCGGTACGGCCACTTCCTCGCCCCGGGCCACGTCCAGGGCCAGGACGAAACGCCAGGGCACGAGGTCCAGGATGTCCCGGGCCATGGCGTCGCTGATGTCCTCGCCCACGCTGTGGCGGATCAGGGCAAGCGGCATGAGCCGGTCGCCGAACCGGGCCTCGGCCTCGGACCAGGTGGCGGTCACGAAGCGGCTCGGGTCGTCCCAGAAGGAAAAGAAGCTGAAGCGTTCGGCCAGCTCCATGAGGGCCGAGGCCTCGGCCTGTTCGGGCGAGGCGCCTTTGCCCATCTGTTTGCGGGTGGGCATGACGGCCCGGGCCGCCTCGCCGCACACGCTCAAATACACGGGGATGCCGAGGCGTCCGGTGTCGATGCGCCGGGTCTCGGCCAGCACGCCGGCTCCGAATCGGGCAAAGGCGGCCTTGGCCTGGGCCACGGTTTCCCGGGGATGGCGGATCTTGTCCTGGTCGACGGTATAGCCCTTGGGCGTGGGAGTCAGTTTAGGCATGCTTGCGAAGCCTCATGCGGTGGATATGGCTGAGCTTGCGTTCCGGTTCACCGTCGTCGTCGGCCTTTTCCTTATAGCCGACCACCCGTTCGGCGATCTGGAATTCCCGGTTGGCCAGGGAAAAAAAACGCTCGGCCCGGCGGTTATAGTTCTTGGCCAGCACCACTTCGGCCGCGGGGGCGGCCTTGAGATGGGCCATGAGGAACTTGAGCAGTCCCCGGTGCAGGTCTTCCAGGTAGAGGACTTCCGAACCGAGGATGATGTCGAAGCGGCGGCCCAGGCGGTCGGTGGCGAAGTCGGCCCGGGCCACGCTTGCCCGGTCTTCCAGGCCGTTTCGCAGGATATTGATACGGGTGAACAGCAGGGCGTCGGGATGGATGTCGGTTATGACGGTCTCGAAGCCCCGGGCGGCGGCGAACAGGCCGCAAATGCCCACCCCGGCGCCGATTTCAAGCAGGGAACGCCCGCCCTCGGGATCGAGGTTGTGCAGGAAATGACTGAGCAGGATCGAAGTGGGCCAGATCTTGGCCCAATAGGGCAAGTGCACCGGTTCGGTGCCGGCCGTGGCCATGAGTCGGTCGAGCAGGGTGGACAGCTCGGCGATTTGCAAGATATCCAAGGTGTTGTCACCGATAGTGACGGGCTCGAAGCAGATGTCGTAGCGGGAGCGGGCCAGATCCAGGAGTTCGTCGAGGGGGGCGTTTAACGCGACGGTATCGTTCACGGGTACTTCCGGAAGGTTGAAGGGAACGGCTGGCAGGGGAAGCCTCCGACGGCCCGGAGGGTTTCCCCGCGACTCCCCGCGCGGGGGGCGGCATGGTATAACGAAGGTTGGCCGGGACAACAAGGCGTGGGAGGGGCATCCTGGGGTCGACGGGGCAGGTGGGCCGGGCAACGCAAAAGGGCCGGCGTTGCGGCCGGCCCTTTTGCTAGGAAATGGAGCGGGAAACGGGATTTGAACCCGCGACTTCAACCTTGGCAAGGTTGCACTCTACCACTGAGTTATTCCCGCTCGAATCGGTCGTGGAGGCGGCATCCGGATTTGAACCGGAGAATGGAGGTTTTGCAGACCTCTGCCTTACCACTTGGCTATGCCGCCTCGTTTACAAAGAGTGGCTTGTTTACGCCCGTCCGGTCCGGTTGTCAAAAGCCTTTTTTCACTTTTTCCGTCCGGTCCGGCGTGGCGGGGCGGCCGCCGTTGCCGAGGGGTCTTTTTGCCAAAACAGGGGGGCGGCGTCAACCCGAACAGGCAAAATGTCCAAATTTTTTTTGTAATATGCTCTTATAACGCGTTTTTTGGGGAGACGCCATCCGGCCTGTCCGACCCGGTCGCTCTTCTCCCGGGACAGCGGGGACATTTTCCTGGGTGGGCGGCTGCGCCGGGATGACAGCCGTCGGGAAACGATCTATTGAGGCGCGACACTTCGAGCCGAATGACCGGCGATGAGGAGGACGTATGCGTCGTGGAACGTGGTTGTTGACGGCCCTGGTCGTGCTGGCGGCCGCTTGGCCGGCCTGGGCTGAAAGCGATGTGGACAGGGTCCGGGCCGTGCTGCGGGACCATCCGGAAATTCTCGTCGAGGCCCTGCGCCAGCAAGGCCCGGCCGTGCTCGAAATCGTGGAGAACGCGGCCCGGGCCAGACAGCGCGAGGGCGAACGTGCCCGGTTCGCGGCCGCCTTGGCCAAGCCCCTCAAACCCGATCTGAAGGCTGCGCGGGCCAGCCTGGGGCCGGCGAACGCCCCGGTGACCATTGTCGAATATTCCGATTTCCTGTGTCATTTCTGCGGTCAGGCCGCTGGCACGGTCAAGGCGCTGCTGGCCAAGCACCCCAAGGATCTCCGGCTCGTGTACAAGCATTTCGCCACCGGGAAAAACGATGTCCGGGCGGCCCTGTACTTCGAGGCCCTGAACCTCCAGGACCCTGCCAAGGCCTGGGCCTTCATGGATGCGGTGTTCGCGGACCAGAAGGACGTGGCCACCAAGGGTGACGAGACCCTTACCGCCATGGCCAAGGCCACCGGCGCGGACATGAAGCGCCTGGCCGAGGACCTCAAGCGCAAGGACCTGTCCGAGCACATCCAGGCCGACGTCAAGGAAGCCCGGGAATTCGGCTTCGAGGGCACACCGGTCTTTTTGATCAATGGCGCGCCCGTACGCGGGGCCGTGCCCCTCGATCTGCTCGAGGAATTCATCGGTCAGGCTGCCCAGCCCGGACAGCCGGCCCAAGCCAAACCCGCTCCCGCCACCAAGCCGTAATTGCAGCCTTTTCCGCTTTCCCGGCCCGGGGCTTGTCTTCGGGCCGGGGGAGGCCTATGACGCAAGAAACGGGACACCGTTTGCTTGGGGACGCGTCATGCCCAGTGTCAGACAAATACTGGTTGAAAATGTCATCAGAAATATGCCGGTCGGGCTGCTCGTCATCGGGCCGACCGGGGATGTCATGGTTGCCAGCCCGTCGGCCGGTGCCATGCTGGGGCTCGTTGCGTCCGACCTGGAACACCGGGATTGGCATGGGCTGCTGCGGCCCGAGTCGGCCAACGAGCACTTCAACCGCTGTCTGACCGATGCCGTGGAGCAGGGCCGGGCCTACCGCCACCGCCTGGCCGACTACCTGCGCCCGGACGGCGAGACCCGGCGTTTTTCCCTGACCGCCTCCTGCCCGCGCAACGACGGCAAGCTCGTAGCCGTCACCCTGCTTATCGACGATGTCAGCGCTCTCTACCAGAGCCGGGGCCGCGAAATGGCTATCTTGCGGGAGAAAAATCGCCTGCAATACGACATGATCGAGAGCCTCAACAATCTGGCGCTCTCGGTCGCCCACCAGATCCGCAATCCGGCCGCCGCCATCGGCGGTTTTGCCATGAAGCTGTTGCGCGAACACAAGGAACGCCATCTGTCCACCGAAGCCCCGGACATCATTTTCCAGGAGGCGCGGCGCCTGGAAGAGATCGTGGGCGCGGTGGTGCGGCTGGCCTCGTTGCCCCATCCGCGTCTGGCCGCGGTGGAGCTGTCCGAGCTGGTGTCGGAAGCCGTGGAACGGGCGAGCGAGGCGGCCGAGACCATGCACAAGCGCGTCGACTGGGCCCTGGCCGTGGGTACGGCCGAAATCGTGGCCGACCGCGAACTCCTGGGGCAGGCCCTGCATGAAATCCTGGTCAATGCCGTGGAATTTTCCGGCCGGGAAGCGCCGCGCGTGGCCGTGGCCCTTGTCCGGCGCGACGACGGCGTGGTCCTCACCGTGGCCGATGACGGGCCAGGCGTGCGCCAGGATCTGCGCCCCTTTGTGTTCGATCCCTTTTTTACCACCAAATCCCGGGGTGCGGGCATCGGCCTGACCCTGGCCCGCAAGGCCGTGTTCGAGCACAACGGCGAAATCGACCTCGGCAATGGTGAAAACGGCGGCACCGTTGTGCGTCTGCGGCTTTTCGACACCCCCGAGGCCGGGTTGGCCCGGGAGGGGTTCGACGGCCCCATGGGCCTGGATGTGCGGGAACTCAAAGGCAAGGCCCGGGAGTTGGGGCTCGACGTGTCCGGGCTTACCACCATCGACGCGGTGCGGGCCATCCAGCAAGGAGAGGGCTTTGCCCCGTGTTTCGCCTGGGGCGTGCACGACCGGTGCGGCCAGCAGCTGTGCGCCTTTCGCAAGGAATGCGTGAAGACCATGCGCCTCGATGAGTTGCCGCGCATCACCTACGGGGGAAACGGCCAGTGACCCGGGGCGGTGGACAACCGTTTGGCGCGTTTTTCTGGATTTTGGCCCTGTGTGTGTTCCTCCCGACCCGGGCAGCCTGCGGTCGCACCGTGTACGGGTACGAGGACAGCCTGGGCATGCTCCATGTCGGTCCGACCAAGGCCAACGCTCATTACAAGCCTCTGTATGAGGGCAAGGTGGACCACGATACCCTGGTGCGCCTGCTGCGGGAAAAGGACGCCATGGGCGGCCCGCCCGTGAAGCCGTTGCGCCTGGGGGACGTGGATCTGGGGCCGGTGCCCGAGCGGGGCGCGCGCATCCTCCAGGCGGCCGAATCCTACCGGCACGCGCCCTACCTGCTGGGAGGCGACACCCCGTCCGGTGTGGACTGTTCGGGTCTGACCAAGGCGGTTTTTGCCCGGTTCGGCTGCGATCTGCCGCGTCAGAGCCGGCTTCAGGCGGGCTGCGGCGCACCCGTGGCCGCAACGGAGCTGGCTCCGGGCGATCTGCTTTTTTTCAGCACCAATCGGGAGATCGGCATCAACCACGTGGGCATCTATCTGGGCGCCGGGCAGATGCTGCATTCGAGTTCCCGGCGCGGCGGCGTGGCCGTGGAAAAGTTGCCCGGCACCGAATACGAGCGCTGGTTCGTGGCGGCCAGACGCCTGGCCCGGGCCACCGGCCCGCAGCCGGCAGGACTCACGGCCGGGAACACCGGCCCCGCTTCGTCCGGAACCGATTGAACCCGCGCGCCAAGACACAGGAGGCGGACATGGACGCGGAAAGACCCTGGATCGATGTCGGACGCTGCCTGGGCTGCGGGCTGTGCGTGACCATCTGCCCGTCCGGGACCCTGTCCCGGGATCAGGACAAGGCCAGGGTGACAGGCGCGAACTGCATCGGTTGCGGGCACTGCGCCGCCGTGTGCCCGGCCGAGGCCGTGCGTTGCGATCCGGGCGACGGCTGGGCCACCGCGTTTTCCACGTTCACGCCTTCCGGGGCCATGATCCAGCCCGGGGCCTTTGCCCCGGCCGCCCTGGTCGATCTGCTCCGCTCGCGCCGGTCGTGTCGGAGCTTCCGGCCGGAGCCGGTACCGGTTCCGTTCCTGGAAGATCTCGTACGGGCGGCCGTGACCGCGCCGTCCGGCACCAATTCCCAACACTGGACCTTCACCCTGCTGGCCGGCCGCTCGGCCGTGGAAAAACTTGGCGCGGCCGTGGCCGATTTTTTTCGCCGGCTCAATCGTCTGGCCGAGCGGCCGTTGTTGCGACGGTGCCTGACTTGGCTTGGGAGGGGCGATCTGGAAGGCTACTACCGCGACTATTACGCCACCGTGCGCCAAGCCTTGGCGGACTGGGACAAGGACCGCACGGACCGGCTTTTTTATGGCGCACCGGCTGTGATCCTGGTGGGGTCACGCCCGGGAGGGAGCTGCCCGGCCGAGGATGCCTTGCTGGCCACGCAAAACCTGCTCCTTACCGCCCACGGCATGGGCCTTGGCAGTTGCCTGATCGGTTATGCCGTGGAGGCCCTGCGCCATGACCGACGCGTGGCCAAGGCGGTCGGCGTGCCGGACGAGGAAAAGGTCCATGCCGTGGTGGCCTTGGGCTGGCCGGCCGTGACCTTTGCCCGGTCGGCGCCCCGGTGGCGCCCCGTGCTGCGGGTGCGCACAGCCTGAGTTGCTCCCCACGCGTAACGGGACGGCCGCGTTTTTCGTCCAGGACTTGCATCCGGGCCCGTGGGGTGGCAGGAAAAAAGGGAAGCACGACGTCGTGGCCGGGGATTGCCTGGCGTCGGCTGCGGAGGGACTGGCGCGGGCGCGTGGGGCGTCCGGGGGAATGTTCGAGCGAGGAGAGGATGTCATGCGGTGGTGGGGATGGATCGCCCTGGGGCTGGTGCTGTGCATGGTGGAAGTGGGGACGGCCATGGCCGCCAGACGGGAGGCGGTGCGTTTGCAGGGCTTGGCTTTGCTGGCCGAACCCCGGGATGGGGCGACCATGGTACGGGCCCTGCGGGTCGGGGAAACGGTGACCGTGGCCGGACGCAACGGCAACTGGGTGGAAGTGGTCCTGGCCGATGGGACGCACGGGTATGTGCAGGGTGGGTTTCTGACCGGTTTTTCTGATATTCCCCCCATCGCTGCCTATGCGAACCGGATTGACGCCACCGTGGTGCGGCCGGCCCAGACCGGGGAAGAAAAGGGATTGTCGGTGGCTGCGGCGGACAAGGCCGTGCCCGTGGTTCCGGAAAAAACGACCAAACGTTTCGAGCCCCGGCCGCTTCCGGGACCCTATGTACCGGTGGCGGATGGCGGCGGTCTGGACGGCCTGCTTGCCTGTCTGATCACGCCGTCCAAGCCGGACAGCGGTACGGCAAAAATGCCGCCCGGCGATTTCAACGATCGCAAGAACCGCTATATTATTGAAGTGCATCTGTCCGAGCGGAAGCTTTATCTGTATGAGAATTTGCCCGATGGCAGCAGGCACTTGGCGCGTACCTATGTGGTGGCCGTGCCCGGGCGGGACATGGAAGCGCCGCATGGCTGGGGCGTGGTCACGGGCATCAGTTTCGAGCCCACCTGGATTCCCACGCCGGCCATGAAGGAACGGGCCAAGAAGAAAGGCAAGACCTTACCCACCATGGTCAAACCCGGGGCCAAGGACAATCCCATGGGGCCGTTTAAGATCATCCTGTCGCATGGGTATGGCTTCCGCATCCATGGCAACAACAATCCGGGCTCCATCGGGCGTTCGGTCACCAGCGGCTGCATCCGCATGCGCAACGACGAAGGCAAGGATATGGCCAAGTTGATTGACGTGGGGACGGAAGTGGTCTTTCAGGAATAGGGCTGCGGCGGGTCGAACTGGCGGGATCGCCGTGCTCCGGGGAGCTGGCCGAGCTACGCCATGTGCCTGGGCGGGGAGAGGCAGGAAGACTTTTTTGCCGTAGCGGTAACCTCCAGAGGGAGGAGGACGACACCATGTTCGACCCCGACGGGGCCAGGCAGAGGCTTGGACTTGGGGAGTCGGATTTCGCACGGATTTTCGAGTGCATTTGGTCGGAGGTTTCCGAACGGCGATCGCTGTTGGAGGAAGCGTATCTCGCCGGCGACTTGGCCAGAGTGGCTTTGCATGCCCATACGATCAAAAGCTGTGCCGCCACCATCGGCGCCAAGCATCTAAGCTTGGCCGCCGCTGCCGTGGAAAGGGAAGCCGATGCGGGCTGCGTCGAGGCTCTTGACGCGGCCATTGTCGCCTTTCAGGTCGCCAAGGAAACCCTTTCCAAGCTGCTTGGATTGGGGTAGCTCCAAGAAAACCACGCAACTGTGATCGGAAGGAGGCGCGCCATGAGGCGTCTTTCGGCAATGGCGGTACTGGTGGCCTTTTGCCTGGCCGGCTGTTCCGCCAATAAGGATTTTGAAAAAGACATCCTGGGGCATCCGACCTCTGAGGCGCCGAATGGCACTTGGGGCGGGACGCCACCTCCACCGCCGCCACCCCCGCCACCGGTCGTCTCCCGTCCCTTGCCCTCGACGCCCCCTGCACCTGCGCCTGCGCCGGTAACCCAGCCTCCGACTGGTGGACACATGGCGGTCGCGGCACCACCCGCTTCCAAGCCCGCAGGCGCGGCTCCGACCCCACCTGCGCCACCTGTGGCCGCGTCCCCGGCCCATCCCGGGCATTCGACGGCCGGACAGGGGGGCTTCACCTTCCAGGTCGGCTCCTTTGCCCATCAGGAAAATGCCAAGGAACTTTCGGGCAAGCTGGAATCCAAGGGCTTCACGACCCGGGTGGAACAGGGCCAGAGCAAGACGCGTCCGTTTTATACGGTCTATGCCACCAAGCAGGGCTCTAGGGCCGCGCTGGAAGGCGAACTGTTCGCCGTCGGCGTCACCGAGCCGGTTTTGGCGGCGGAGCATCCGGATGGCGGGCCGGCTGCGGCCAAGCCCCAAACACCATCCGCGTCGCCGCCTCCTCCGACCAAGGCAGCCGTCAAGGGACAGACTTCGGCCAAAGACCGGACCCGGCCGGCCGAGGCCCCCACGGTCCAGGGCAAGACCGGGCCCAAGGCCTCGGTACCGGAAAAAACAGGCGCAAAGGCTGGGAAAAAGTCGCCGGGTGTGCCCAAGGCTGCGACCAAGACCCCGGCAAAAGCGCCGGCCAAGGCAACGGCCAAGCCTGTGAAGCAATCCGCGCCCAAGACCGCCCAGACCTTGCCGCCGGCCATAACGCCCACGCCCGTGCCCACTGTGCCGCGTGCCGAGCCGGCCGTACCTGCGGGCAAGGTCCGGTATGCGCCGCCCAAGGTGGAGCCGGCTCCGCCTTTGCCGGACGGCTATGTGCCGCCGCCCCCCAAGGCCTCGGGCTCTTGAACCTGACTGTCGGCCCCGGCGTCCCCCGCAGTGGCGGATGCCGGGGCTTTTTTCGGCGTGCCGCGACCGGCCAGGCAGACGATGCCGCCCAATACGCCGGCACAGCCCACCAATTCCCGCCAGCCCAATGACTCGCCGCAAATCCCGGCGGCGCAGGCAAGCGCCGCAACCGGCATCACGCCGGTGACCACGCCGGCCAGGGCGGCATCCACTCGTACCACGCCGTAGAACCACAGGATATAGGCTCCGGCCGTCACGGCCAGGCCATAATAGGCCAAGGCGGCCAGCATGGCCGGGGTCAGGGCCTTGGGGTCCAGGGTGAACGCCTGCCATACTCCCGGCACGAGAAATAGGATGCCCCCGAGCAGGGAAACCCACATGGCCGCGGCGAGCGGGGAAAGTGGATCGGGCAGGACCCGGCGCAACAACAGAAAAATGGCTTCGAAAAAGACGGCCGCAAGCACCAGGGCGTTGCCCCAAAGCGGTGCCGGACCGGTGGGGGCCCCGCCTCCGGCCTGGAGTGCCGCCAATCCGGCCACGGTGGCCGCCAGTCCGGCCATGGCCCGGCCGGACAGGGGCTCGCGGAAGACGAAGCGGCCCATGAGCGCCACGGCCGCTGGCGTGGTGGCGCTGACTACGCCGGCCGAGGCTGCTCCGGTCAGGGTCAGGCCGGCCAGCAGACAGACCGTGAACAAAAAGGACCCGCACAGGGCCTGGGCGCCGAGAATGGCCAATCCCCGCGGCGATACCCGGGGCCAACCGCCTTCCACCACCAGTACCAGCGGTACCAGGACCACCGAGGCCAGGACGAACCGGACCAGGGAGGCAAAATACAGCGGCAGTCCGGCCACCAGTTCCCGGCCCACGGCCACGGATCCACCCACCAGCACCATGGCCCCGATCAGGGCGGCCAGGGCTTTGTTGCGTTGTGACATGACTTCCTCCTCGTCACACTGACGAGGGGAGCCTAGTCGGGAAACGGCCCGCTGTTTTGGACAATCTTGCGGTAGGCCCCGGGTGGCAGGCCGAAGCGGGCCCGAAAGGCCCGGGTCAAATGGCTTTGGTCGGCAAAGCCCGTGGCGGCTGCGATGTCGGCCAGGCGATCCGGTCCGGGCAGCAGCTCCCGGACCGCGCGCAGACGCCGGGCGAGCAGATGGGCATGGGGCGGCAAGCCGGTGTGGCGCGTCACTACCCGGGCCAGATGCCAGGGGGAAAGCTCGACGATCCGGGCCAGTTCCGTGAGATCCAGGTCTTCGGTGAATCGCGCGTCGACGATCTCCAGGGTCAGACGCACGGCTCGGGGTTCCGGGCCTGGCTGACCGGCCAAGGGCGTGCGCTCGGCATGGCGGGCGACCCAGGCGGCGAGCAGGCCAAGGAAACGGGTTTCCTTGGCCAAGGTGGCAACCCCGGGGGCAAGGAGCAGACGGTGGGTGTCGGCGACCCAGGCCGCCAGATCCGGGTCCGCGAGGACGCCGGGCCGGAAGACGGGTGGTCTGGCATTTTCCCGCAGGACGTGGGCCAGCGCCTTGGGGGACAGGTAAAACATGCGGTAGGCCCAGCCGTCGGGGCCGGCCGGGGCACCGTCGTGCGGTTCGCCGGGCTGGGCCAGGCTCAGATGGCCGGTCGGGGCAACCACGTCTTCGCCGCGATAGCGGAAGGCCAGGGCACCGGATTCGATGACCCCAAAGGCGTAGTTTTCGTGGGCGTGACGGGCGAAGTGTTGTGAGCGGTACCGGGCATGCAGGATTGTTACGCCGCCGCACAGGGAGGCCAAGCAGGTGGCCGTGACAGCGGCGTTTCCCGGTGCGGATTCCAACACCGGGCCGTCCGCCGCCTGACTGGCGACGGACGGCCCGGTGGGACTAATTCGAGATGGCGTTGCTGCGGTACTGGATATAGGCGTCCTTGACCGCAGTGTAAGGTTCGATGGCCGGCTTGGTGACGGCATCGTAGTTTTCCAGGGTGTCCGGCAGGCGGTTGAACACATCGCCACCCTTGATGATGTAGGCCCAGTACCAGGGCGGCGCGTCGTGGGGGATGGCCCAGGAGCCGAACAGCCAAGTCAGGGGGTTGGCGGCGGCGTCGCCGGCCAGCCCTATAGAGTCGCGCAGGGTTGAGGGACCGATGAAGGGCCAGACAATGTAAAAGCCGTCACCCATGCCGTAATGGCCCAAGGTCTGGCCGAAGTCCTCGTTGCCGGGTTGGAGGTTCGGGTCGCTTTTGGCAAGATCCATCAGACCGCCGATACCGAAGGTGGAGTTGATCATGAATCGACCGAACTCGCGGGATGCCTTGGTGAAATTGAGCTGGAGCAGGGCGTTGATAAACCGGATGGGGAACGTGAAGTTGTTGTAGGCATTGGACAGGCCTGTCCGGGCAGGCTTGGGCATGATGCAGGTATAGCCGTTGGCCAGGGGGCGCATGAACCGGGCATAGAAGAAGTCGTTGAATCCGAACCAGAATTTGTTCCAGCGATAGAGCGGATCGGGAACCGCAGGCGCGGCATCGGCTTCGTCGGACACGACCGTATCGCCCGCTGGGGCCGTGTGGGGCTTGTTGATCGGCGTGGACGACCCGGCGAGCGTGGGCATGTCGGAAATGGGTTGCCCGTTCGCGGGACAGCCCATGGCAAGCAGGATGAGCAAGAAAAGCACAGGGCAGAGCTTGCGGAAGGTGGATTTTGGCATGGACGGCTCCGATGCGCGGGCTGTATTTACGCGATTTTTTTTAAATTATTTTGCCGCGATTTTTTGGATCAGGGCATCGGGGGGTTCGTTCATGAGGATCTGGCCGAATTGGCTTCGGTAGTTTTGCACCATGCTCACACCCTCAATGACGACATCATAAACTTTCCAGCCCCCACGGTCGACCAGGCGATAGGTGATGGGAATTTCTTTCCCTTTGCCGGTGACCTTAGTGGCAACCTCGGCCTTGCCTTCCCCCAGGCTTTGCTCGCCAAGATAGTGGACCTTTTCATCGGTGTAACTTTCGATTTTGTCAAGATAGGTATTTTGCAACAAGGTCCCAAATGCCTTGACAAACCGGGCCTGCTGTTCCGGGGAGAATTTGTTCCAGTCCGCTCCCAGGGCGCGGCGGGAAAGCTCCCGGGTATCGAAAATGTTTTCAATGGCCGTGATGAGCTGCCGGCGCAGTTCCGGACGGGTGGCGGTGTTTTTGTAAGCCGGGTCGGACAGCAACACGAGAATGTGGTCCACCGAGGTGGCCAGGGTCTGAGTGGCTGTACCGGCCAGGGCCGGGGGGGTACTGGCGAAAAGCAGGACCAGAACAAGAAGGACGCGGGAGAAAAAGACGTTCATGCGCGAATCCAATGTGCTGTCGTGGGAACATGCGGGAGGAGGGCCGTAAAGCTGCCTACTTCACCCCGCCGAACACGTATTTGCCGATGAGATCACCCAGGTCCACCGAGGACTCTGTCTCGACGATCATACCGCCGGGTTTGAGCACGTCGTCGGACCCTCCCGGGGACACCTTGACGAACTTGTCGCCGATCAGACCGCTGGTCTTGATGGAGGCCATGGCATCGTCGGTCAGCATGATCCCGTTTTGGATGTCCAGGGACACGATGGGCATGTTGCTTTTGGGGTCCAGGTTGATACCCGAAACCCGGCCGATCCGCACGCCGGCCATTTCCACATAGGCCCCGTTTTTCAGCCCCGTGACGTCCTTGAACCGGGCCTTGATGGCGTAGGTATCACCCCCGACGATTTCGAGCTTGCCGAGTTTGATCGTCAGATAGGCCACGCAGACCAGTCCAATCAGGACAAACATACCGACCGTGGTCTCCAAGGCGTATTTTTTCATGTCACTGGCCTTTTACGGCGAACCCGCCGAAGATGCAACACGCTTGGGACGTCGATCGCTCACAGTAAAAACGACGTCAGCACATAATCCGCCACCAGGATGGTGACGCAGGAGAGCACGACCGCGGCCGTGGTGGCTAGGCTCACACCCTTGGCCCCGAATCCTCCGGGGCGGGTATGGGTGAAATAGCCCTCATAGCAACAAATGGCCGCCACCAGCACGGCAAAAACCAGGGATTTCACGAATCCCCCGGTCACGTCGGTCAGCTCCACGGCTGCGTCGATCCGGTCGAAATAGACCCCGGGATTGATGCCGAGCAGGATAACGCCCGTGAGATAGCCGCCCAGGATGCCGATGACATCGAAAAGGGCCGTCAGCAGCGGAAAACAAAGCAGTGAGGCGGCCAGACGCGGGGCTATGAGAAACCGCATCGGGTTGATGTCCATGGTGATCAGGGCGTCGATCTGCTCGGAGATGCGCATGATGCCGATCTCGGCGGCCATGGACGAGCCTGCCCGGCCCGTGAGCATGATGGCCGTCAACACCGGCCCGAGCTCCCGGATGATGGACAGGGCCACGGCCGCGCCGAGCAGCCCATCGGAGCCGAATTTGACCAGAGTGTAATAGCCCTGGAGTCCGAGCACCATGCCCGTGAACAGGCCGATCAGGGCGATGACGTAAACCGATTTGACCCCGATAAAATAGACCTGCTGCACGGTTTTGCGCCACTGCAGCGGCGGGATGACAATCTGGAGCAGACCTTGGCTCAGAAAAATAAAGAGGCCGCCGAGTTCGGCCACCAGAGACAAAGTGGTCCGTCCGACGAAAACTACCGGGGTGAGAAGTGCGGCAGACGCGCTGTTCATAGGTTTCCGATCCGGCCCGGAAAATGCGCGGGCCGAATGTCGCAAGGCGATTACACTGCTTTCCTGTGAATGAAAAGACGTTCTCCTCGCCCGTGGCCTTGACGGAGTCCACTTTCGAGTTTAACCTTTTGGTTAAACCAAAAAGTTAAACCGGAAGGTTCAGTCATGGAACAAACCGCCAAAGCCCTGGAGCGTATCCTCGACGCCGCCACCGAGGAATTCGGCCGGGTGGGCTTCGACGGAGCCAAGGTCGAGGCCATCGCCCGCCGGGCCGGGGTCAACAAGGCCGGGCTCTACTACCACGTCGGCAACAAGGAACGGCTCTACGAAGCCGTGTTGCTGCGTCTTTTCGGCGAGGTGGCCGCGACCTTGGAGCAGGCCATCCCCGAACAGGCCGAGCCCACCCAGGGCTTTGCCGCCTTGACAGCCGCCCTGGCCGGACTATTCGGCCGGTTGCCCATGCTGCCACGGATCATGGCCATGGAGATGGCCTCGGGCGGAGCCCACATGCCGGATGCGGCCATGCTTGAATTTCGCCGGATCTTCGGTGTGACCCGGGCGTTCCTGGAACGGGGGCAAACTGCCGGTGTCCTGCGGCCGGCCGAACCGATTTTCGTGCACCTGACCCTGGTTGGGACCTTGGTGGTTTACTGCCTGTCCGAGCCGCTGCGACGGCGCTTCGCGGCCGCGGCCCGGGATCTGGGCTTTGCGGCTGATCTGCCGGTGGCTGACGCGGCCGTTTTTTTGGCCGGGATTGTCGGCCGAGGTCTGGCTGTTGCACCCCAAACCGAGGAGGCGCGCCATGAGACCGCTTAAGGGAGCCGGACTCGGCCTGATCGCGTTGCTGGCACTGGGATTTTGGGGCTGCGGCAGCCCGCCGCCCGCGACCTACCAGGGCTATGTCGAGGGCGAATTCGTCTATGTGGCCGGTAAGATCGCCGGTCGGCTGGACACTCTGCCCGTGCGGCGGGGCAGCAAGGTGACGATCGGGACCATGCTGTTCGCCCTGGAGCATGGCTATGAGGACCAGGGCGTGGCCCTGGCCGAGGCCCAGTTGCGCCAGGCCGAGGACACCCTGCGCGACAAGGAAAAGGGGCTGCGTCCCGAGGAAATCGACCAGATCGTGGCCGATTTGCGCCGGGCCCAGGCGGCCCGGGAATTGTCGGCCCTGGAGTTCAACCGGCGGGTGCGGCTTTATGCCGACGCCACCATTGCCAAGGAAGAGCTGGACAACGCCCGTACGACCCACACCAAGGACAAGCAGCAGGTCAAGGAGCTGGAGGCCAAGCTGGCTACGGGTCACCTGCCCAGCCGAGTGGACCAGGTCCGGGCGGCCCAGGCGGCCGTGGACGCGGCCAAGGCAAGCCTGGAGCAAGCGCGCTGGAACCTGGACCAGAAGACCCAGTGGGCCGATGTGGGCGGCCTCGTCTTCGATATCCTCCATTACCCCGGCGAGTGGGTGGCGGCCGGTTCGCCGGTGGTGACCCTGCTTCCGCCGGAAAATATCAAGATCCGCTTTTTCGTGCCCCAGGCCGTGGCCGGTTCCCTCAAGGTCGGCCAGGAAATCCGGGTGTCCTTCGACGGCTGTGCGGCCCCGGTTGCCGCCACCATCAGCTACATCGCGCCTGAGGTCGAATACACCCCGCCCGTGATCTACAGCCAGGGTTTCCGGGACAAGCTCGTCATCATGGTCGAGGCCAGGCCCGTGCGCGAGGTCGCGGAGAGCCTGCATCCGGGCCAGCCCGTGGACGTTTCCCTGGGGGGCGGGCGATGAACGCCGCCGCGCCGGTCATCGACGTCGTGGGCCTGACCAAGGTCTTTGGCCGCAAGACCGTGGTGGACCATCTGGACATGCAGGTCGGACGCGGGGAAATCTACGGCTTTCTCGGGCCCAACGGTTCGGGCAAGACCACGTTCATCCGCATGCTGTGCGGCCTGTTGCGCCCGGACGACGGGAGCGGCACCTGCCTGGGCTTTGACGTGCGCACCCAGGCCGACCATATCAAGCCCCAGGTCGGTTATATGTCCCAGAAGTTTTCCCTGTACGAGGACCTGTCCGTGCGGGAAAATCTCGATTTCATCGCCCGCATGTACGGCGTGGCCGATCGGGCCAAGGCCACGGCGCGCACCATCGAGCGCATGCGCCTGGGCCGGTTTCGGGACCAGCTTGCCGGCACCCTGTCCGGCGGCTGGAAGCAGCGGCTGGCCCTGGCCGCCTGCATGATCCACGAACCCAAGCTTTTGCTCCTCGACGAACCCACGGCCGGGGTGGACCCCATGGCCCGCCGGGATTTCTGGGACGCGGTGCACCGGCTTGCCGGCGAGGGCATCACCGCCCTTATTTCCACCCACTACATGGACGAGGCCGAACGCTGCCACCGGCTTGCCTACATCGCTTACGGCCATCTGCTCGCCCGGGGCACCGTGGCCGAGATCGTGGCCGGCGAGGGCCTGGCCACCTACGAGATTACCGGGCCGGAGCTCTATAGCCTCATGGAGCGGTTGCGCGCCCTGCCCGGGGTGGAGCAGGTGGTGGCCTTCGGCCTCACCCTGCACGTCAGCGGACGCGACGCCCCGGCCCTGGCCGAGAGCCTGGAGCCGCTCGCGGTCGCGCCCTATGGTGTCACGCGGATTCCCTCCAATCTGGAGGAGGTGTTTATCAGCCTCATGCGCAAGGCGGTGTCGTGATGGCAGGTGGATACGCGTTTTCGCCGCGACGGTTCGCGGCCATGGTCGTCAAGGAATTCCGGCAGATGCGCCGGGACCGGGTGACATTCGGCATGATGGTCGGCATCCCGCTGCTCCAGCTCATCCTGTTCGGCTACGCCATAAATTCCGATCCCAAGCACCTGCCCACGGCCATCCTGGACAACGACCGATCGATCTTTTCCCGGGACGTGGCCATGGCCATGCAAAACAGCCTCTATTTTGATTTCACGCGGACAGTTGCCAGCGAAGCCGAGGCCGATGCCCTGCTGCGCCTGGGCCGCATCCAGTTCGTGCTGACCATTCCGCCCCATTTCGGGCGCGATCTCATCCGCGGTGACCGTCCGGTCCTGCTCCTGGAGGCCGATGCCACCGATCCATCGGCCACCTCCAATGCCGTCTCCGCCATCCGGCAGGCGGCCCTGACCGCCTGCAACCGGGACCTGACCGGACCCTTGGCCGCGCTTCGCGCCGGGGACGGGCCCGTGGATCTGCGCCTGCACGCCCGCTACAATCCCGAGGCCGTGACCCAGTATAACATCGTGCCCGGACTCATGGGCGTGGTCCTCACCATGACCCTGGTCATCATCACCTCCCTGGCCATTACCCGGGAGCGGGAGCGGGGCACCATGGAAAACCTGCTCATCACCCCGGTGCGGCCCGTGGAGGTGCTGGTCGGCAAGATTCTGCCCTATATCGTGGTCGGGTATCTGCAAATGATCCTTATCGTGCTCGCGGCCAAGCTGCTGTTCAAGGTGCCGTTCCTTGGCAGTCTGCCGCTTCTTTTCGCCGTGTCCTTTCCCTTCATCGCCGCAAACCTCGGGGTCGGCATCACCTTTTCCACCGTGGCCAGGAACCAGTTGCAGGCCGTGCAGATGTCCTTTTTCTTCTTTCTGCCCTCGATTCTGCTCTCGGGCTTCATGTTTCCCTTTCGGGGCATGCCGGAGTGGGCCCAGTGGGTGGGCTCGGCCCTGCCCCTCACGCATTTTTTGCGCATGGTCCGGGGCATCGTGCTCAAGGGCAACGGTTTTTGGGACATCGCCCCGAGCTTGTGGCCCATCTGCCTGTTTCTCGTCGTCTCGGTCGGCATCGGCCTGCTGCGCTACCGCCAGACCCTGGATTAGGCGCGGAAAGGATGGGAGAATGGGGACGCATCCGGCGGCCAAAGGGCTCGCGCCCTTTGGAAACCCTACCGGGGGCGGCGACCAGGGCAGAGGGGGCAGACAAGGGGACGCTGATCGCGCTAAGGCAAACGCATGACACGGACGACGGCCGATGCCGGCTGGTGGGTGGTGGCCCTGGGCGGGGTGTACGATCCGGAGAATTTCGACCAGCGCGAGACCGTGCGCACGCGCTTGCGCCAGGAACTGCTGCTCGTGGCCATCGTGCCAGACGTCTACGTCTGGGTGTGGGACGAAAACGGCCGTTGCCAGCTCGTGCTGCGGGAGTTTTCCGACCGGCAGGCCGCGGACGCCTATGCCGCGGCCCTGTCCGGACGGGGGCTTGAGGTTCGGGTGCGCGGGGCCATGCCGGAAGAGGGATAACCCCGCGGAAAAAGCTGGTTGTGCCCGACGTTATGTCCGGGCCGGTCCTCCGGTGCCATGGTACATTTTGGCCTCGGTGCGGGCCGGATTTTTTTCCAGATGCTTGTAGCGGTTCCCGGCCGCCTGGGCGAAGCGTTCGACAATGGCGGCCAGATCCGACTCCCGCAGTAGTTCCGCAAAGACCGGATGTTCCCGAAGTCTGGCCGCGAGGGCATAGCCGGGCGCAAGGCCCGGTGTCAGCTCGATATCTTCATAGGCCGGTTCCAGGCGGCCCTCCACGGCGCCGTTGAACAGTTCGAGCAGGGTGTAGGCGAAAAATTTGCGGACATCGGCCGTGGATTCGGCCCGGGTCATGCTCTCGCGGAAAAGCGGCTGCACCGCGTTTTCCAGTCGGGTAAAGGAGATCTTTCGGGTCATGGTGCCTCCTTAATAAGGGAAGGATTAGAGCCACCCTAGCCCAAAAAAGCGGCTAGGGGAAAGGGATACCGCATCGCGCGCAGTGGAGCGGGCAATCGGCGTGGGGCAGGAGAACGGATCTAGAGCGGCAGGTGTGGCGTTGCGTTGTGGTCTTGTTCGTTCCAGATGCGGTCCAGCAGGCGTTTGGCCTCGGTCAGGCCGGGATTGAGGCCCAAGGCGTCCCGGGCGGCGGTTTCGGCCTCGGGCAGGCGGTGTTGCTCGTAGTAGACCCGGGCGATGTTGAGCAGGAGATGATCGTCGTCCGCGCACAGTTCCCGGGCGCGGAAATAATATTTGAGCGCTTCGTCGAAGAGCCCTTTCTTGCGCAGGCTGATGCCGAATTCGTTGAACAGATGCTTGTGCTGGGGTTCGAACGTCTCTTCCAGTCCCACCAGCCGGTTGAAAATGTAGGAAGCCTTGTCAGGCTTGTCCATGGCCAGGTACAACAGACCCAGACCGAAGTTGGCCCGGATGTTGTCCTCGTCGATCCGCTTGATTTTTTGGTATTCCTGCTCGGCATTGCCGTACTTGGCCGCGGCCCGGTAATGGTCGCCGAGCAGCAGGGGCTGGCTTAAGAGCCGGTAGCTCAGGTCCGGTTCCAGGTGATAGTCCTCGAACAGCTTGTTACGGGAGATTTCGAAGGGTTGGCCCTGACGCTTGAAGTCCATGTCCAGGCTCTGGACGCTAAAATTGCCGTTCTGTGTCTCCTTGACGAACCAGAAGGTTTCGGAGAGCGCCGTCTGCTTGGTGACGCCGAAACCGACCTTGATGCTGGTCTTGCAGGAAAAAATGCCGGAAATTTTGGCTTGTGCATCCATGCTGTTCCGGTGCTCCCGGCTTAAAGATCGATGTCCAGGCCTTCCTGGTCGGCGGTCCGGGATGACGCGGCGGCCGGAGCGGCAAGCTGGTCGTAGTTCTTGTCCCGCAATTTGCCAAGCAGCGCCTTGGCTTCGTGAAATCCCGGGCGCAGGGCCACGGCCTGTTCCAGATGCCCCATGGCCCGGTCGTAGTCTTTGGCGAAAAGGCACGCCTTGGCAATGTTGTAATGGAGGTTTTCGTCCGTTGGCGTCAGTTCCAGGGCCTGGGTGTAGGCGTGCAAGGCGCCGCCGTAGTCGCCTTTGCGGCGCAGACTGATGCCCAGGGTGTTGTAGGGATTGACCGCCTCGGGGTTGGCCTGGAGGATGTCCGCGAACAGGGCCTTCAGTTCGTCGAGCCGGTCCTGGATGGCCAGGATTTCGGCGGATTTGTCCAGATAGGCCCGGTAACCCGCTTCGTCGCCCTTGCCCTTGTGGGCCAGGGCCAGGCCCTTGTAGGCCTCGGCGAACAGGGCATTGGCGGCCACGGCCTTGTTGAAGGCCAGGATGGCCTTGCCGAATTTCTGGCGGTGCAGGTAGTCCATGCCCTGGTTGAAAGAGCGCAGGGCTTCGTTGGGTTCCTCCACGATCTCCGTGAATTCCTCGATGGCTTCGTCGAACCGGCCCTGTTGCACGAGATCGGTGGCCACGGAGAGCTGTTCGTATTCGATCTCTTCGCGGCCGGTGCTGGCAATGGCCATGAGCACATGCCGCTCCAGGGTGCTCGGGGAATAGGGCCGGATGACATAGCCGTTGCAGCCGGCGGCAATGGCCGCGAGCACGTGCCGCAGGCTGCTGTCGGTGCTGACCATGACGGCCGGCAGCATCTGATCCCGGGTGGCCTTGCGAATGGCCTTGAGGCTGTCGCAACCGGATTTGTCCTTGAGCGCGGTGTCGATGAGCAGCAACTGATAAGCCCTGCCCCGCAGCGGCGTCAGGACTTCTTCCAGGCTTTCGAACACCGTGACGCTTTTGACATTGAGCTTGGCGCAACACTGCTTGTCACGGGCGGCATGGTGCAGATTGTTGGTCAGGATGGCGACGTCGAGATCTTGGGTGACCATGGTGTACTCACGAAGTCGGGCAAAGGATCGCCCGCAGGGGGGCGCCGCCAAGCCCTGCCAACAACGTTGCGTCCTCACATGGCGCAAGGGCAAGGACAATTACGTTACCATGGGTCGCCCGCGAATCCAAGGCCATATCCGCCGGCTGCGGGCAGCGCGTCCTACCAGCCACCGCCGCCGCCGCCACCGCCGCCGCCGCCCGAACCGCCGCCTCCGCCAAATCCCGACGAAGAGCCCGGAGCCGTGGCCGAGGAGGCGATGGCACTGGAAAATCCGCTGCCCAGGTTGTCGGCAAAGGAACCGAAGTGCTCGCCGCGCCAGGCATCGCCCAGGTACCAGGTCGGTGTATAGCCTTCCAGGGCGGCCTGGCGCAGGACGTCGTCGAACTGGGCGGCCCAGGCGGTTTCCACGTTCAGGGCAATGGCAAAAGGCAGGTACTTTTCGAACAGAGCCGGGGTGCGCTCGGGCGGATGCAACAACTCCAGGCGTTCACGCTCGCCAACAGCCAGATACATCCGAAAGCCCTCCAGGGCATCGAGCACGCGACGGCCTTCGGGGGTCGGGGCCTTGAGCAGATACCAGAACCAGGCGTTGAGCCCGGCCATGGCCGCGAGACAGGCCGTGGCCGGAAGGCTCAGGGCCAGGCCCAAAAAAGCCAGCCCGACGATTTCGCCGATGAAAAAGGGCAGGGCGAAAAGACAGGCGAACAGGGCGCCGAAAAGGGTCCGCAAGCCCGGACGGTGCCGGGCGGCGCGAAGCGCCCCGAGGGCCTTGAAGGCAAGGAGCACCACGCCGAAGGACCATATCCCGACCCAGGTCAAAAAGCCGGCGGTTGTGGCCGGATCTTCGGACCGGTAGGCCGCGACCGCCATGACAAGCACGGAGAACAGCGCTCCCACGATGAAATAACCCAGATTCGTGCGGAAATGCGACCCCTGGTAATGGTCGGCCAAGTCTTGCCGCAGGACCTTGCGGGCCGCGGCAATGGCCGTGTGGTTGTCCTGCCTGAGCTGCACCGAGGCGGCCGAGCCGAGCAGCTTGGCGCGTACGCGTTGTTGCCAGGAGTTTTGGGGGAAATTGGCGCCTCCCCGGGTCAGGGTGAAGATTCCCGACGCCTCCTCGATGCGCATCCCGCCGGCCACGGCCAGATCCACCAGGGCGGCGGCGAAGGTCTTGTCGTCAAAGCCCATGCGCCACACATAGCGGGTTTCCGGGGCGGACATGCCCGGCGGCGGGGTGAAAAGCGGGATGCGCGTGCCGGCCTTGGGATCGCGTCCCACCAGCACCCAGGCGGTTACGAAATAGACGAGCACTGCCACGAGCCCGGCCACGGCCACCGGAAAGGCCTGGGACCGCACGGCCCGCTCCAGGGGTGTCGGCAAGGTGACAAAGCCCTTGGGCCAGGCCGCGACCACGGTCAGACCCTCGCCCGGGGCCAGGGGGCGCGTGGTGCGAACGGTCAGACTGTTTTCGCCCGGATCGAGGCGGAAATCCGTGCCCCGGGCTCCGGTCCGGCCGGTGTAGGCGGTGTATTTTTCCAGGGGCGCGCCGGGCGGCAGGCGGATGGTGGCCGTGGCCAGATCGATGGGGAAACGCCAGCCGTTGCCGGTCACGTTCCAATAGAGTTCGTCATGGCCGGCAAACTGGCCGATCTGGCCGTCGGTTCCATACGTCAGGGTATAGGTGTGTTCGCCCGGACGGACCAGGGTGTCCTTGTCGCCGATATAGATATTTTTGCCGTTGGAAGCGCTTGTTATGTGATAGCTGGCCGCGCTGCCGTCCTGGCGCACGGACCGGACATGGAAGCCGACGGTGATGGGTTGCCCGTCCGAGGCGCGGTAGCTGGTGGGAAACTCGCGCACAATGCCGTGGCGGATGGCCGCGCCCGTGGCCAGGACCCGGATGGTCTCGGTGACGGTGAGATTGCCGTCCGGGGCGATCTCCACAAAGCTGTCAAAGGACAGGATACGCTCGGTGGCGGCTGGGCAAGGCAGCACGCTGCCGGCCAGCAGCATCGTTGCCAGCAGGACGCGGCCCAGGATGCGGCTTGGCCCCCTCACGCGGCACCGTCGCCCGTAAAGGAAACCTGGGGCACGGCCCGGTCGGCCGGATTTTCAAGCTCGAAATAGGGCAGGGTGGTGAAGCCGAACGAGGAGGCAATGAGGTTGCTCGGGAAGGACTGGACTCGGTTGTTTTGCTCCCGGGTCGCGCCGTTGTAGTAGCGCCGGGACATTTGCAACGCCTCTTCGATGGCTGCAAGTTCGTTTTGCAGGGAAACGAAGTTTTCGCTGGCCCGCAGTTGGGGGTAATTTTCGGCCACGGCCAGGAAACGGGACAGGGCCTGGGACAGCTCGCCTTCCAGTTTGTACCGGCCGGCAGTATCCCCAGTCGCGGCGATCTTGGTCCGCAAGGTGGCGATATCCTCCAGCACACCGCGTTCGTGCTCCATGTAGCCTTTGACGGCGGCCACGATATTTGGAATGAGATCGGCCCGGCGTTTCAGTTGCACATCCATGCCGCTTTGGGCTTCGGCGGCCAGGTTGCGACCACGGACCAGGGCGTTGTAGGCGCCCATGACGTAGAGGGCCACAAGCAACACGACGGCGACGACAAGGGCAAGGGCGATCATGGATTCTCCTTGGTTGGGCCGGTGGGCTGAACAGCGGATGCTGTGACACTAAAGGAAGAGCGCCCTGGTACGCAATGGCCGAACCGCGCTTTCCAAGCGCGTCGCGGACTGGTACGAGGCTGTGCGGGCGGGTTGGCCGTCCGTTCGCAACAAAGGAAACGTGCATGGCGGTTCTCGGTGTATGGGGCCTGGAGGCGGGGGCGGTCGCGGCCCTGGTCGGGGAAGGGCACGAACTGGTCGTGGTGCCCGGGGAAACGGACCGGCTGCCGGCGGAACTGGACGCTTGCCTGGTGAGCGGGCCGGCGGCCGTGGCCGTGGCGGGACTTCTGGCGGCGCACAAGCTGGCCGTGGCGCCGGCGTTTTTTCCGGTCCTGGCCTTGGTTGCCCCCGGGTGCGGGCCGACGGATCTGGCGCGGGTGCTGGAGGTGGCCGACGATGTGCTTTCCCTGTCGGCTTCGCCGGTCGAAGGGGCCGGACGGTTGCGCTGCCTGCTCGCTTCTCGGGAGCGTTCCCTGGCTGCCCGGGACAGGGCGGCGTCCGAGGAGGCGTTCCGCCAGGCGATGGAGCGGCTGGCCGGCGGCATTGCCGGGGAAATCGACGCGCCGGTGGAAGTCTTGGCCGGCAATCTGGAATTTCTGGGTTCGGCTTTTACCCAGGTGATCGCGGCCTTGGACGAACTGGCCGGGGTGGCCATGGCCCATGATGGCGACGATGCACCCGATGGCAGGGATACGTTGCGGCTGCTCGGCTCCCTGGCCGGCCTGCTCGGCGATGAAGACCTCCGCTTTGCCTTGGAAGAAGTGCCGGGGGCGATCCGGGAGTCCCAGGAGACCCTCGACCGGGTGGCCGGGCTTGTGGGCGCGGTCAAACGGGCGAGCGGTGCCGACGCGGGCGCCCAAGGGCCGTCCGACGTGTCCCTGGCCCTGGAGGACGCGGCTGCTTTGACCCGGCACGACTGGAAGTACGCGGCGACGCTGGCCTCCACGGTCGAACCCGATTTGCCGCCGGTCTGGCTGCCGGCGGGCGTGTTGCGGCTGGGGCTGGTTTTTCTGCTCCTGCGCGCGGCCCGGCTGTTGCGGCAGGGGACTTGCCCGGGTGGCGCCCCGGGCCGGATCGCCACCCGGGCCGGAC